>JAIBJH010000117.1 GCA_020029455.1 Hyphomicrobiales bacterium | reverse complement strand
ATAGAGGGTGTTCTTGCTCTCGCCTGACGATGACTTGCTCATGTGTTCTTCCTCATTGGGGCGCCAGACCCGGCGCCCGTACTCCGTACGCAATGCTTTACATCACGCAACTTTCGGCACACACGCAAGAACCGCATGTGCCTCCAACGACTTATAGCAAGGCCTTGCGACTCAAATCCAGCTTGCGCCCGATTGCGTTAAACATTCCTTGCGGGTGTGGTAAGCGCACCATGTGCCGTCATAAGTCATTGTTATTGCGCTTCTTTATTTCTCCTCGTCGGGCATCGGGCGATGCTCAATGATTTTGTCAATGTGGCCGAATTTGAGCGCTTCTTCGGCGGTCATGAAATTGTCACGTTCGAGCGCGTCCTCGACCTCCTTGATGGTGCGGCCGGTGTGCTTCACATAGATTTCGTTGAGGCGCTTTTTGATACGTTCGACGTTCCTCGCATGGATCATGATATCGGTCACCTGGCCTTGGAAGCCGCCTGAGGGTTGGTGCACCATGATCGAAGCATTGGGCAGCGCATAGCGCATGTCCTTGGTGCCGCCGACAGCAAGCAGTGAGCCCATGGAAGCCGCCTGGCCCATGACGATGGTGGAGACCGGGCAGCGGATGAACTGCATGGTGTCGTAGATCGAAAGTCCCGATGTCACCACGCCGCCCGGCGAGTTGATGTACATGGAGATTTCCTTCTTGGGGTTCTCCGCCTCAAGGAAGAGGAGCTGCATGCAGACGGAAGAGGCCATGGTGTCTTCCACCTGGCCGGTGACGAAGATGATGCGGTCGCGCAAGAGGCGCGAAGGAAGGTCATAGACGCGCTCGCCGCGGGCTTCCTGCTGGATAACGGAAGGCCAGAAGGCGGCTGTGGGCGCGGTGGATTTAAAGGTCGGCATAGGTTCTCCGGATTGGTACCCCCGTCCGGTTGGCGGAAGCAGCGTGAATCACTTTGGACTGGCTCACATAGATAGGAGACGCTTGCCGAAAGTGGAAGGGCCAGCAAATTGCGGGGATTTCCGGAGCTTGCTGATTGACTTTAGCCCATCTCGCCGCCATGGCCGGGTCATGCCAGCCAGACATTTCCACGCGGTGCTTGCAGCGATACTCCTGATGCTGGCTTCGCCCGCCCTTGCCAAGGAAAAATCCTCCGTCGCCTATTATCCGGTGACCGGCAGCAATGCTGTGGCGGTCTATGACAGCATCAAGAAAACGTCTCCCAAGATTGCGCGTAACGCCACCTTCGCCTTCACCATGATTGCCACCAAGACTGACAAGAAAACGGCTGAGGGCAAGGAGGGCTGCCGCTACACAAGCTTTGCAACATCAGCGGCTTACATCTTCAATCTGCCGCAGCATGTGAAGTCGGCTTCGCTGCCAAAGTCGACACTTTCCAAGTGGAAGAGCTTCGTTGCCTATCTACACACTCATGAGGAAGGCCACCGCCGTAGCAGAAGCGCTGAAACAAGGCGGGCCGTCGCGAAAGTGAAGTCTCCTTTGGAGAAGGTGGCGCGAGCGAAGTGAGCGTCGGGTGAGGTTCAGCAACGAGACCTCTCCCGCCTCTTCGGGGCACCCTCTCCAAAGGAGAGGAGGAGATCAGTTACTTCTTTTTCGGGGCGAGTTTGGCTTTTGGGGCCTTGGCGCGAGGCGCGGGGTTTGTAGGCGCCGGTACGTGGCTGGCCAGCCACTCCACTGCGCGCTGCCAATGAAGCTCGTGCTGGCCTTCGGGGCGGCCCTCTTCTTCCCAGATCTGATAGGCGCGAGCGCGGATCGCATCTTCCGCCACGGGCGCGCGCAACACTTTCGATATCATGGTGCATTCCCTCTGAACTTGAGGGGCGCATAGCATATTTTTGTGCGCTGCACAATATCATGGTGCAATGCACAATCTGCATGGACCATCTGCAGTGCGGGGCGCGCTACTTCTTGATCTTCAGCGCTATGAAGCGGGTCTCGCCCGCCTTGCCGGCCTTGGCGGCGAGGATCAACACGGACGTCTTGCCGGCCTTCTCAGCCGCCTCCATGGCGGCGGAAACATCGGAGGCCCTTTCCACGGGCTTGCCGCCGGCTTCCAGCACCACATCACCGGGCTCAAGACCTTTCTCGGCAGCGGCGCCATCCTGCGCCACTTCAGTGATGACGGCGCCCTTCATTTTTTCATCGATCTTGTACTTGTCGCGCAACTCCGGCGTGATGGAACTCATGGTCATGCCGAGAATGGTGACGACCGCCGGCGCATCGTCCGGCTTTTTGGTATCCCCCGCCATGGCGATCTTCTCGCCATCCTCAAGCCTGCCGATAGTCACTGTGAAGGACATTTCCTTGCCCTTGCGGATCGCTTTCACCACCACGCTCGCGCCAATTTCGGTTGCTGCCACGGCACGTGGCAGCTCGCGCATCTCGCGGATGGGCTTGCCGTTGAATTCGGTGATGACATCGCCCGCCTCGATGCCGGCGGTCTTGCCGGGGCTGCCATCGGTGACATCAGCGACAAGGGCGCCGCGGGCTTTGCCGAGGCCCATGCTCTCGGCGAGATCGTCGGAGAGCGACTGTACGCGCACGCCGAGCCAGCCGCGGCGCGTTTCACCATACTTCAAGAGCTGGTCGACAACATTCTTGGCCGTGTTGGCGGGCACCGAAAAGCCGATGCCGACTGAACCGCCCGTGGGAGAGAAGATCGCCGTGTTGATGCCAACCACACTGCCATTGAGGCTGAACAGCGGCCCGCCGGAATTGCCCTTGTTGATGGCGGCATCCGTCTGGATGAAGTCATCATAGGGGCCGGCATTGATGTCGCGGTTCCGGGCCGAGACGATGCCCAGCGACACCGAGCCTCCAAGGCCAAAGGGATTACCGATCGCCATTACCCACTCGCCAATGCGCAAGGTATCGCTGTCACCGAAGGAAACCGTGGGAAGCGGTGTATCGGGCTTGACTCGCAAGACCGCGATGTCCGTCTTGGGATCGCGGCCGACAAGCTCGGCCTTGAGCAGCGTGCCATCCTGCAGATGCACCTGGATCGATTCCGCGCCCTCGACAACGTGATTGTTGGTAACCACAACACCCGAGGCTTCGACAATGAAGCCGGAGCCCATAGAATTTAAGGTTCGATTTGACGGCGCGTCGTCTCCCTGCCCCTGCTGGCGGCGCTTGAAGAAATCCTCGAAGAAATCCTTGAAGGGTGAGTCATCGGGAAGCTGGGGCATGTCCGGCAGCGGCGAGCCATCTGGTGCCTTCGTCTCTACCGAGATTTCCACCACCGCCGGCAGAAGCTTGTCGGCAAGATCAGCAACATTCGGCAGGCTTGCGACGCTCTGGGCCATGGCCCGCGGCGCTAGCTGCAGCTGCGGAGGCGCCGCCAGGGTGGCGAACACAAGCGCTGCACAACCTGCCAGCAGGACTGCAATCTTTTGCCGTTTCATGTTCCGAGAATCTCCAAGAAAGTGCTTTAGCGCGCTTTCCGGCCACATGGAATCATGTGGCCGACAAGAAATCGCGCCAAGCTAACATGTTGGAGCAAATTCTTGTCGCCAAGACGATTCCGTCTTGGCGGAATTTGCTCTAGGCTGGCATGCTAGCCGAAGCCAGCCAAATCACGAATACGCCAGCGGCCAGCATCGCCGTTCCGATCATGCGCAGGCGCTCGGCGGAGGTTTCCTGCAGCATGGCCATCATCTTTTTCATCTGGCCCGGAACCAAGGCATAAGTGAGGCCCTCAAGGACCAGCACAAGACCCAGCGCCGTCACCAGGGTATCGCTCATGGTTGAGCAGGAGCGGGCTGGGTCACATCCTTCTGCGAGCCAAAATACTTGAAGAATTCCGACTGCGGGTTCAGCACGAGCGTGGTGTCCTTGTTGGCAAGCGCCCGGCTGTAGGCTTGCATGGAACGGTAGAAGGCGAAGAATTCCGGGTCCTGCTCGAAGGCCTCGGCAAAGATGCGGTTCCTGTCGGCATCTCCCTGGCCTCTCAGGATTTCCGCATCGCGGCGCGCCGTTGCCGTCTTCTCAATATAGAGGCGGTCGGTCTCGGCGTTCATGCGGGTCTTGAAGGCTTCGCCGGTCGAGCGCGTATTCGTGGCAAGTGCGTTGCGTTCGGAGCGCATCCGCTCGTGGGTGGATTCGAGAACGGCGCCATCAAGGTCGGTCCGGCGGATGCGGACATCAACAATATCTATGCCAAGCGTGGTCGCTTCCTTCTCAACCTTGTCCTTGATCTCCTTCATCATGGTGGAGCGGTCCGACGACAAGACTTCATCGAAGGAACGAAGCCCATAGGTCTGGCGCAGTGCCGCATCGAGCAGGGCCGCAATTCGGGCTTCCGCCTGGTCCAGGTCGGCTCCGAGCGTTTCGCGGAACAGGCGCGCATCGGAGATGCGGGCCAAGGTGATTGCGTCAACGATATAGACCTGGCTCGCTTTATCCTGCACCGGCCTGTCATTGTCTTCCCAAATGATGATGCGATCCTCGATCGCGGTCACAGTCTCGGCGAAGGGAATCTTGAAGTAGAGGCCCGGCTTATCGACGATGCGGCTGATTTCGCCGAGACGTTGAACGATCACCTTCTCGCGCTCATCGACGGTGAAATAGGAGAGATAGGCCAGCACTGCGATGGCGGCGGCAACGAAGCCAAGAATGTTACGGATTGGGTTCATGGTCTCTTGTCTCGCCTCAGTTGCCGGATGATTTCGGCTGGATTTGCGGGAGCGGCAGATAGGGGACAACGCCTGAGCCGCCCGGCCCGCCTTCGATCACAATCTTGTTCGACTGAGTCAACACATGCTCCATGGTTTCAAGGAAGAGGCGCTGGCGGGTTACGTCCTTGGCATTCTTGTATTGCTCATAGACGGACAGGAAGCGCGCTGCTTCGCCTTGCGCCTCAGCAATGGCCTGCGCCTTGTAGCCTGTCGCCTCTTCGATCAGCCGGCCCACTTCACCTTCGGCCTGCTGGTTTTTCTGGTTGCGGTATTGTTGGGCCTCGTTCTCAAGGCGCTTGCGGTCCTGTCCGGCGCGCACCACGTCGGCAAAGGCGTCGGCAACCTCGGGCGGCGGCTGGGTTTCGCCCAGGTTCAGCGCCGTGATCGTGACACCTGCCTCATAGTCGTTCAAATGATCTTGGGTAATCGAAACGACTTGCGCAGCGATCTCGCTCTTCTTCGTAGTCAGCACGGCCTGGGCGCTGTTCTGCGCCACCACTTCACGCATGGCGCTTTGCGCCAGCGCCTTGATGGTGCGTTCCTGGTCGGCGATGTTGAAGAGAAAGTCCTTGGGGTTCGAGATGCGCCACTGCAGTGTGAAAGGAACGTTGATGATGTTCCTGTCACCAGTCAGCATCTGGCCTTCGCTCTGCTCGCCGCCGATGTTGATCTGGCGCACTGTGCCGACGCGGGGTTTTTCGATCCTTTCAATGGGCCAGATAGCGAATTGCAGGCCGGGGTCAACCGTGCGGGCATAGGCGCCGAGGCGCAAGACCACGCCCTTCTCGTCAGGCTGCACCTGGTAGACGGAATTGTAGGCAACGAAGAGCACGACAAGCCCCAGAGGCAAGAGCCACGAGAAGCGTCCGCCTCCACCGGGAAGTGCATTCTTGAAGCTGTCGCGGCCGCGCTTCAGGAGCTCATCGAGATCGGGCGGCAAGTTGCTGCCGCCGCCCCTGTTGCCGCCCCAATTGTTCTGGTTGCGCTGGTTCCGGGGATTTTGGCCCCAAGGTCCCTGCCCGCCACCATCATTGTCATCCCTGTTCCAAGGCATCGCGCGATTCACTCCAGCGTTTCCGGCCATATAGGCATCGCGCCGCCAGAAGTCCATGTTTGGCTATGGCTAAACTCTCCTCCCCACTCGCAGGGGAAGTGTCCGGTGAAGCGCAAGTGAAGCCGGACGGAGAGGGCTATTTCCGCTCTAACACTTTGAGCATGAAAGAGGCACTGTCAGATGGGCCAGCGGGAAATGCCTCTGTGGAGACAAGGTGCCATTCCCGTTCATCGAGCACAGGAGCCACCGTATCGCCGTCCACAGCAATGTCGATTTCTGTGAGGTAGATACGGCTCGCATGGCCGGCGAACAGGTCAAAAATCTCGCCTCCACCGATCACGCAGATTTCCGGAACTTCACCTGCCGCCGCCAATGCAGCATGGGCGCTGTCAACCACCGAGGCGCCTTCAACTGCAAATCCCTTCTGCCGCGTGATGATGATGTTGTGCCTGCCAGGCAAAGGCTTCCTCGGCAGGCTGTCCCAGGTCCTGCGGCCCATGATTACGGGCTTGCCCATGGTGATGGCCTTGAAACGTTTGAGATCGGATGAAACATGCCACGGCAGGCCGCCATCGCGACCGATGATGCCGTTTCTCGATTGCGCGTAAATGAGCGATATAATGGTCATTGCGCCAATGCCTTCAGCGCGTCGCCGTGGAGGCGGCATATCTTCATGCCGGCTTCAACCTCGGCGCCGAGGCGCTGGTAGAAGCGTTCGCCCTTCTCGTTCCAGTCCATCATCAGCCAATAGATGCTGGGATAGCCTTTCGCCATTGCCACTTCCGCCGTCTTGCGCATCAATGCCATGCCAACACCCTTGCCGCGATGTTCGGGGAGCACGGAGATGTCCTCCAGATACATGATCTCTTTGCCGCGGTTGGTTGAGAAGCTGCGATGCCAGACAACGCCACCCACGGCTTCGCCGTCAATCTCGGCGATCAGCGCGCCGATCACCGGATCGGGCCGGAACAATGCGAACTCGAAGTCCTCCACCGTGGCGGTGAAGGTGTCGGTCATGTCATGGTTGTCGGCCAGCGCAAAGGTGGTGCGCATGAGAATGGCGCCATCGCCCGGTCTCGCCTCGCGAACAGCGATCTCACGCACGGTGATCATGGACTACCAGGAAGGTTCTGGCTGCCAAAAATGGCAAGGCTGCTCATGGAATTCCAGATGCAGTGACAGACAATCGTCACCCACAGGCTGCCGAAACGCAGGAGCAGTGTACCGAGGATGAGCCCCATCATGAATATGATGGCGACGAAAATCCACGGCGCTGTCATGTGGATCAGGGCCCAAGCCGCCGAGGTGAGGATGACGGCACCCCAACGTCCGGCGCGCGAGCTTGCGATCGCAGCAAAGATGGGGCCGCGGAAAACCAGTTCTTCCGCCATCGGCATGGCAATCGTGACCCCTGGCAATGCGATGGCGAACAGCAATGGCTCGCTCACCATGTCGGCCAGCACCTTCTCAACCAGGCCCGCCATGGATTGGTCGTCGTTCACGCCGCCGGACTTCGGCATGTAGTCCTGAGGATCGATGCCCAAAGCCGTGAACAGGGCAAAGAACAGCAGATAGACGCCAATGATGAAGCCCAGGATCACGGCAGCCCAGCCCAGAATGCCGAGCCTCGGTATGTGCAGCGGCATGCCGCGGTTTTCGGGCGCATAAGAAGCGCGCGCCAGCCACCAGGCGGAAAGCGCCGTCAACAATCCTGCCGGCAACATGCCGACGATGGTGGCCTTAGCGAAATTGTTCTGTGCATCCGACGCTTCGGCAAAGCTTTCGACGCCAAAACCATTTTGCAGGAAGTAGACAGCAAAACCGAAAAAGGTCTGAAACACTGCCATCAGGATGAAGAGACCGACGAGCGAAACGATTGCCACCAGAAGGCTGGGCCGCGCCGACAGGTCGTAGAGCCATTCTCTCCTTGCCTTGAGAAAATCGGGTCCGAAGGCTCCCATGTCAGACCGCCACCGGCGCGGCGATCACCGGGTCAGGATCGTATCCTTCGATCACAAAATCTTCGAAGTGGAAATCCTCAAGTGTTGCCACATCGCGCTTGATCACAAGTTTCGGCAAGGCCTTGGGTGCGCGCGTTAACTGCAAGTCTGCCTGCTCGAGATGATTGAGATAAAGATGGGCATCGCCCAGCGTATGCACAAAGTCGCCGGCGGCGAGACCCGTCACCTTGGCTATCATGTGGGTGAAGAGCGCATAGGAAGCAATATTGAAGGGCACACCGAGAAAGATGTCGGCCGAGCGTTGGTAGAGCTGGCACGAGAGCTTGCCCTCCACCACATAGAACTGAAACAGGCAGTGGCAAGGCGGCAGCGCCATCTTGTCCACGTCGGCCGGGTTCCAGGCGGTCACCATCAAGCGGCGTGAGTCCGGCTTCGACTTGATCATGCGCACCACCTGCGCCAGCTGGTCGATGGTTGAGCCGTCGCGAGCGGGCCATGACCGCCACTGCGCGCCGTAAACAGGCCCCAGATCGCCATTGGCATCAGCCCACTCGTCCCAGATCGTGACCTTATTGTCGTGGAGATACTTGATGTTGGTTTCGCCGCGGATGAACCACAGCAACTCATGGATGATGGAGCGTAGGTGCAGCTTTTTTGTCGTGGTGAGCGGGAAGCCTTTCGCCAGATCAAAGCGCATCTGGTAGCCGAAGACGGAGAGTGTGCCGGTGCCCGTGCGGTCTTCTTTTCGCACGCCGTTCTGGCGCACGAAGCGCATCAGGTCCAGATATTGTTGCATGGGAAGAAGATAATCTGATTCCAAACGAAAAGGCAGGGCCGCTTGCCGCGCCCTGCCCTGCCGCGCAAGGGTCAGGCCAGCTTGGAGAGCGTTCCTGTCACTTCGGCCAACAGATAATAGACTGTGGTGCGCATCTTGTCCTTTTCATCCACCATCATGTCATGGACTGCCTTGAGACCGGCCCTCGCCTTTGCTTCATCAATCCCTAGCTTCTTGGCAGCAAAGCCTTTGATGACACGCCTGATCTCGGCTTCATCCGTCATGGAGACGAACTGGGAATCCCTGCCCCGCAAGGCAATGCCGCAAAACCTGATGATGGCATGCAGCGCCGCATCGCTCACCTTTGCAGTATATTTGGATAGGTTCTCCTTATAGTCAGTCCTGATCATAGTGCCTCCCGGTTGCGGCCCGTATACTGCTACCACAGGCTGTAACAGGTGTAACACTACTCGCAAAAGAAATGCAATTGCCCAATTGGTGTGTGTTTGCCCACGGCGGACTCGGAGGGTCTTTCTTTCTGACCGTCTCTGACCTATCTTTCCAATGCCATCCCGCAAGGGCTGGCTATGGCGATAAACGGCCTGCGCAATAAACCCTTAGGACCCGGGGGCAGTACCCGGCGCCTCCACCACTCTCCCACAGAGTAGGCATGGGGGCGAAATAGGATCGACTGGGGCGTAAAGGCGGGTTTTTTGCTCGTGATGGTTCCGACGTTATCGGGCTAATTTATAGTTGCAAATGACAACTATGCTCCGGTTGCT
>JAIBJH010000343.1 GCA_020029455.1 Hyphomicrobiales bacterium | reverse complement strand
CTCTTGGCTTGGAGTATCAAGAACCCATTCCTGATTCGCCATAACCCAAGGAGATACCCATGGCTGACGAAAAGATTGTAACAATTCCGCTCTCGAAAATTGCCGCAGAGCTTGCCGAGAAGCAAGAAATGTCAAAGAAGGCCATGGCAGAGCTTCTGGGCAGCTTCATTGAACTTATCGTCAAGAACCTGAAGAAGGG
The DNA here is from genome assembly GCA_020029455.1 of Hyphomicrobiales bacterium. Classification (GTDB taxonomy): domain Bacteria; phylum Pseudomonadota; class Alphaproteobacteria; order Rhizobiales; family Aestuariivirgaceae; genus Aestuariivirga. The sequence goes on along the minus strand of JAIBJH010000343.1, from coordinate 2,313 downwards.
CAACAAGGTGCGCGTCACCGGCCTTGGCATCTTCCAGGTTCGCAAGCGCCCCGCCCGTCTCGGCCGCAACCCGCTCACCGGCGAGCAGATCAAGATCAAGGCTTCCAAGAAGCTGGCGTTCCGCGCCGCCAAGGAAGTCAAGGAAGCTATCTAAGCCAATTAGTGACGGCGTCGCTGTCATGTGAGGCTTACACGTAATCCTCCCAAGACTGGCGTAACAAACTTGACCCCGGGCCCCTTGCCCGGGGTTCTTATTTGGTCAGCAGATTTCACCGTCCCGGTGATTGCAGCGGAAATGCCCTGCCGCTAGTTTCGCGCCAAACAGGGAATGGTCTCAATGAAATCCACTGCGCGTGTTGTCGTCATCGGGGGCGGCGTTGTCGGCTGCTCCGTTCTCTATCATCTCACCAAAATGGGTTGGAAAGACGTGGTGCTGGTGGAGCGCGACATCCTAACCTCCGGCTCCACCTGGCATGCGGCTGGCGGCTTCCACACCTTGAACGGCGATCCCAATGTGGCAAAGCTGCAGGGCTACACCATCGCCCTCTATGATGAACTCGAGAAGATCTCCGGCCAGGCCTGTGGGCTTCATCGCTCGGGCGGCCTGATCCTCGCCGACACGAAAGAGCGCATGGAATGGCTCAAGATGGCCCATGCCCGGGCCCGCTATCTCGGCCTCGAAACCGAACTGATGAGCATGGACGAGGCAAAGAAGCTCAATCCTCTGCTTGAGAAGAAATACTTCGTGGGCGCCATGCTGGATGCCGCCGACGGCAATCTTGATCCCGAAGGCACAACCCACGCCTATGCCAAGTCGGCCCGCATCAATGGCGCCGAAATCTACCAGGGCACGCGCGTGACCGAAATCAAACACCGCCGCGACGGCTCATGGGATGTCATCACCGACAAGGGCTCGATCCACGCTGAGCATGTGGTAAATTGTGGCGGCCTCTGGGCTCGCGAAGTGGGCCGCATGGCAGGCATCGAACTGCCGGTACTCGCCATGGAGCACATGTATCTCGTCACCGAGGAAATTCCCGAAGTCGTCGCCTACAACAAGGAGCGCGGGAGAGAGGTTCCCCACATCATCGACTTCAAGGCCGAAATCTACATGCGCCAGGAACGCACTGGCCTTGTGCTCGGCACTTATGAAAAGGCCTGCGTGCCATGGCAACCGAAACAAACGCCGTGGGAATTTGGCCGCGAACTCCTGCAACCGGACCTTGACCGTATCGAGCCCAACCTCGCATTGGGCTACAAGCATTTCCCAGTGTTGCAGAGGGCCGGCATCAAGCGCGTCATCAATGGCCCCTTCACCTTCACGCCCGACGGCAACCCACTTGTCGGCCCTGTGCAGGGCATCCGCAATTTCTGGTGCGCCTGCGGCGTCATGGCGGGTTTTTCACAAGGCGGCGGCGTGGGTCTGGCGCTCTCGCAATGGATGGCGAACGGCGATCCGGGCTTTGATGTCTGGGCCATGGATGTGGCCCGCTTCGGCGAATGGGCGACGCGCAGCTACACCAACGAGAAGGTACGCGAGAATTATTCGCGGCGCTTCTCCATCCGCTTCCCCAATGAGGAACTGCCTGCCGCCCGCCCGCAACAGACCACGCCAATCTATGATGTGATGCTGAAAGAGGGCGCCGTTATGGGCGACTCGTGGGGCCTCGAAACGCCGCTGTGGTTTGCGCCCAAGGGCGTGAAACCCGTGGACATCGTCTCCTTCCACCGTTCCAATGATTTCAAGCATGTGAAGGCGGAAGTGCTGGCAACGCGCAAAAAGGTTGGCGTTACCGAAATCGCCAACTTCGCCAAATACCGCTTCACGGGATCAGGCGCCGAAGCCTTCCTCTCGCGCCTCATGACCAACAAGATGCCGAAGACGGGCCGCATCATCCTGACGCCCATGCTCAACCCGGCAGGAAAACTCATCGGCGATTTCACCATCGCCAAGTTGAAGGACGAGCTGTTCTATATGTGGGGTTCAAGCCAGGCGCAGAAATATCACATGCGCTGGTTTGAACAGCACCTGCCCGAAGACGGCTCGGTCAGGATCGAGCGCCTCGACATGGGCCTTGTAGGACTCTCCATCGCCGGACCGAAATCCCGCGATGTTTTGCAGGCCATGACCGACGCAGATGTTTCCAATGCCGCCTTCCGCTTCATGGATGTGCGCGAGATGGACATCGCCAATTGCCCGACCATCATCAACCGCGTCACCTATACCGGCGACCTGGGCTACGAAATCTGGGTTCGCCCCGAATACCAACGCCGGCTCTACGATGCGATTGTGAAAGCCGGCAAGAAGCATGG
>JAIBJH010000116.1 GCA_020029455.1 Hyphomicrobiales bacterium | reverse complement strand
ATCAACTGGCCAGGGGCGAACGCGTCAGCGCCGTATTTGGCACGGCCTGTCACCTTATCGATGCCATCGGGGCGGCGAACGCGCGTGCCGATGACCTTGAATTCTTTCTTCACGAGGGATGTGTCGAGCGGCATGTTATGCTCCTCTCATTTCCTTGGCGGCGGCCTGGACGGCACGCACAATCTTGTCATAGCCGGTACAGCGGCAGAGGTTGCCGGCGAGACCAAAACGGATTTCTTCTTCGCTTGGATCGGGGTTTTTGCGGAGCAGCGCCTGGGCGGCAATCAGGAAGCCCGGCGTGCAGATGCCGCATTGGAGCGCGGCATGATCGATGAACTGCCTTTGCAGGGGGTGCAGCTTTTCGCCTTCGGCCATGCCTTCGATGGTTTCCAGCGACTTGCCATCCATCTCCGCGCCCAGCACAAGGCAGGAGCAGACGAGACGGCCGTCGATGATGACGGAGCAGGCGCCGCAGTCACCGGTGCCGCAGCCTTCCTTGGCACCAGTGAGGCCCAAGCGGTTGCGCAGCACATCCAGTAGCGTTTCATCGGGCTGGCAGGCAAATTCGACGGTGTCGCCGTTGATGGTGGTTGAGACGAGAACGGCAGACATCATTTTCCTCCTGCGCGGGCATAGGCGATTTCAGCAGCGCGCCGCGCCAGCACGCCCGCCACTTCGGTGCGGAACTCCACGGTGCCACGCTTGTCATCGATGGGTTTGCAGGCGGCGCTGCAAGCAGCTGCAAGCTTCTTCTTAGCGGCGTCATCAAGCTTGGTGCCAATGATCGCTTTTGCAGCGTCACCGACCAGCAACACGGTTGGTGCCACGGCGCCGAGCGTTACGCGGGCCTTGGTAATCACGCCTTTTGCATCAAGCGTGAGATTGACGCCTGCACTGACCACCGCAATGTCCATTTCGGTGCGTGGGATGAAGCGCAAGTAAGCATCGCCACCACGCGCATCCTTTTTCGGAAGCTCAACGGATTCGATGAACTCACCCTTCTTGAGCACGGTGCGGCCAACACCTGATGGTACATCCTCCACAGCGAGTTTGCGCTTGCCCTTGGGGCCTGCAATCACAACCTTTGCCCCAGCGGCCACAAGAGCCGGAACAGAATCCGCGGCAGGTGAAGCATTGCAGAGATTGCCGGCCATGGTACAGCGGCCTTGAACCTGCTTGGAGCCGATGAGGCTTGAGGCCTCGACGACGCCCGGCCAGGCCTTCACAAGTGCTGCATTTTCGCTCAGCGCGGCACAGGGCGTGCCAGCGCCAATGGAAAACCCCGATGCGGACTTGCGGATGTCGCGCATGCCCTTGATGCGCTTGATATCGACCACGAGGTCGGGCTCCAGCATGCCCGCTTTCATCTTGACCAGAAGATCCGTGCCGCCAGCCAGCACGAAGGCCTTGCCCTTTTCCTTGGCAAGCAGGGCAACGGCGTCTTTCACCGTCGCGGGAGATTCATAGCGCATTCTTCACCTTTCGGATTACCTTCATAGTTTGGTCCAAGCCATGGGGAAAGGTCAACTGCGGCAGGAATGCACCGGTTGCCGTCGCGCATGCAGATTTGCGACCTTGGCAGGCTATGGTTTCGCTGTCATGCAGGCTTGGTAACGTCCATCCACGCTTTCGGCAAAACGGCGGGTGGTGAATTTGCGCGACAGTTTGGGGCTTGAGAGCCAAATCTCTGGAAATGTCGCAAATGCAGGTGGTTTGCCGAAAGCGGCAGCAAAATGGTCCCTGACGGCAATGAAGGTCCTGGTTCCGGTGAAGCCAAGTTCCTTTTCGCGCAGCAAATCGGACCTGATCTGCGAATCCTGCAGGTCCAATTTCAAGCCTTTTAAAACCTTGCGCACGGCCACTTCAGTGGCGGTCACCTTGGGAAGCGCCTTTTCGTCCTTGCCGTAGCTCAAGAGATCGCCATCAAGCGAAAGCTTTTCGCCTGACAATCTGGCAACGGACTGCTGGAAGGCGGCATTACGCGAGGCATAACGTCCGGCATTATAGTCGGCGAAGCGATAGATTTTCCGATTGTAACCGGTCTCGTAACCCATCAATTGCTTGATGCCATAGAACATGCCGCCATGGCGGGTGTAGAGCTGATCGCGCACGGCATAGACATCGGAGAGGGTTGCCGGCAGCCAGCGGCGCTTCCTTGCTTCCGCAAGTGCAAACCTGACTGAAACCTGCATGGAACCAGCGGTATCAATTTCGTTCTTGTCTTCGATCAGTTTGTTGAGAAGGCCAAGCTGCATCACAAAATCGAGGCTGGTGTTCTTGCCGACATAGTCCACGAGGCTGCGGTAAGCCAAATCGAGATCGCGCTCGGTGCGGGCGGCGCGGATGCGGGCCATGAAACTAGCATCCGGCGATGGCGTGCGTTCCAGCCAAGACAGCATGGCTTTGCCGGCGATGGGATACTTTCCGAGCTTTTGCTTGAGGGTTTCTTCCGAAAGCTTGCCCAACCCCGGCACCACAGGGTCGGCCACAAAGCCCGACTCCTGGTCGATCACCGCTATGGCGGCGCAGACATTCTCCGGCGAGACGTCGAGCTCGTGTTGCACGAGCACGTCATGGAGATCGATGGCCCAGCCATTAGCGTCCACCACATTCTTTTCCGCGAGGCGGATGAGGCGCGTCGTCTGCCCGACCGTGATGCCGTCAGCAAATGCAGAGATTGTGGATATGGCCAGGAGAACCGCGGCCAATTGCAGGAGACGCATGGCCGTGCCAATAGCACAGAGATTGGGAGAAAATCATGAGCAGCCGGACGGAATGCGAAACGCTGGACAGGAAGGACCCCTTCCGGGCTCATCGTGGGCACTTTCACGTTCCAGAAGGCGTCATCTATCTTGATGGCAATTCCCTTGGTCTGATGCCGAAGTCGGCGCCTACACGCGTGGCGGATGCGATCAGCCGACAATGGGGCGAGGACCTCATTACCTCATGGAACACCAACAACTGGTTTCATCTGCCGCGCGTCATCGGCGACAAGATTTCACCGCTGATCGGTGCGGGTTCCGGCAACGTCATGGTTGCCGATACTATTTCGGTGAATCTCTTCAAGGTGTTGACGGCCGCTCTTGCACTGAAACGTGAGCGCAAGGTTATTCTGTCGGACAGCGGCAACTTTCCCTCCGATCTTTATGTGGCGCAGGGACTCAATCGCTTTCTGAGTGATGGCCATGAGTTGAAGGTGGTCGCGCCGGAAGAGGTTGCGAGTTCGATCACCGAGGACGTGGCGGTGGTGATGATAACGGAAGTGGACTACCGCACGGCGCGCCGCCATGACATGAAGGCCATCACAAAGCTGGCCCATGACAAAGGGTGCCTCATCATCTGGGATCTGGCGCATTCGGCGGGTGCGGTGCCTGTTGATCTCATCGGCGCGGATGCGGATTTTGCCGTCGGGTGCACCTACAAATATCTGAATGGCGGACCGGGTTCGCAGGCATTTGTGTGGGTCCATCCAAGGCATCATGCTTCGGCTGAACCGGCTCTGGTCGGCTGGTGGGGACACGCAAGACCCTTTGCCTTTGACTTGGCTTGGGAACCGGCACCTGGTCTGGTGCGCCAACAGTGCGGCACACAGGCCATTCTCTCCATGGTCGCGCTTGATGCGGCCATAGATGAATGGGCCGATGTGGATTTGCTGGCGTTACACGAAAAATCGCGCAGCCTGTGCCAACTCTTCATCGATCTTGTGGAGGGCGGCTGCGGCAAACACGGCCTGAAACTGGCTGGCCCAAGGGACATGACGCGGCGCGGTTCACATGTGAGTTTCCATTGCCCGGAGGGCTATGCCGTCATGCAGGCGCTTATTGCGGCGGGCGTCATTGGCGACTTCCGCGCGCCTGACCTAATCCGCTTCGGTTTCGCGCCGCTCTACAACTCCCATGTGGAGGTGTTTGACGCGGCTGCGGCACTGACAGAGATTCTCGACACCAGAAGCTGGGACAAGCCCGAGTTCCTGGCGAGGAAGGCCGTTACGTAAGTTCGGCGCGCTGGTCGCCTTCAATCAAGGCCGCTGAACGCTTGTCGGGGTCGCCGAAGCCGCCACCGCCGGGCAGTTCCACAACAAGCGAGTCACTTTTGGCAATGATGTGTACTCCCTTGTCACCAAGGGGTTTCCTCGATGCACCATGGCGGGCTTCGCCTTTGCGCCCAGACTTTCCGCCATCACGGCCTTGGGCGGCGTTGTGGATGCGGTCAAAGGTGGCAGCTGAAATGACAAAGGGTGCGGGCTCGCGGTTCAGGATTTCAATGCGCTGGCCAAGCCCACCGCGGAATTCGCCTTCGCCACCTGAGCCTTTGAGGAATTGCTTTTCACGGAACCACAGCGGGCATTGGCCTTCGGTGATTTCCACGGGAATGCCGCCCACGCCGGAGGGGAAGGCCATGGTTGACAGTCCGTCCTGGCCGGGTCTGCCGCCGATGCCACCAAGACCAATAGAGATCACGGCGAAGGGCGTCGCATTCCTTGTTTCGTTGGCAGGAACGCGGCCGTGGGCGGAGTAGAGCGAGAGAATCCAGATGGCGCCGGCGCTTTCTGCCTGCACCTTGGCTGGCAGCGCTTGGGCCAGACAGCCAAAAACGCAATCTGCCAATTGCTGGCCCAGCACATGGCGCGCGGTGACAGGTGATGGCCGGATCGGATCAACACAGGAACCGGGCTCCGTCACCATATCGAAGACGGAGAGCGAGCCGATGTTGTTGGGCACATGGGGCGCGATCACTGCCTTCAGGGCAAAGACCGAGTAGGCCAGCGAATAGGTGCGTGGGGAATTGATGCCGAAAAGCGAGGCAGGTGATGAGCCGGAATAGTCGATAGTGATCTCACCGTTCTTGCTGGTGAGCTTGCACTTGATGAGGAGCGGTGACTCATAGCCGTCGAGCGGCATCTCGTAGCGCCATTCGCCTTCCGGCAATTCGCGGATCGCGGCGCGGGCGGCATCGCCGGAGGTTTTCAGGATATGTTCGGCAAGCGGCTGGAGTGATGAGAGCTTAAATTCCTCCATCATCTCGATGAGACGGCGGGCGCCGGTATCATTGCCGGAAATGAGCGACAATAAATCGCCACGCACTTCCACCGGGCTTCGCGAATTGGCGAGGATCACCGAGATCAGTTCCTCATTCAGCACGCCCTGCTTGCGGATTGGCAAATGGGGAATGAGTGTTCCTTCTTCGTAGGAGGAATTCGCCTTGGCCGTCATGCCGACGCCGCCGACGTCGATCACATGACAAGTGGAAGCAAAGAAGGCGACGAGTTTCTTCTTCAGGAAGACCGGCGTCAGCATCACATAGTCGAAGAGGTGTCCGGTGCCGAGCCAGGGATCATTGGTGATGTAGACATCGCCCGGTTTCATGCTGTGCGGCGGATAGTGTTGGAAGAAATGCTCGACGGCGGTCGCCATGGTGTTCACATGACCCGGCGTTCCGGTCATGGCCTGGGCAATCATGCGGCCGTTGATGTCATAGACACCGGCGGACAAGTCCCCCGCCTCGCGGGTGATGGTGCCGAAAGCCGTGCGGAGCAGCGATTGCGCCTGTTCTTCTACCACGGCAACAAGCCGGTTCCACATGACCTGGGTGCGAATGGCTTCGAGGGCTTTCTGGCTCATTTGCCGCGCTCCAGGATGAGATTGCCGAGATTGTCGCGCTTCGCGGTAAAGCCTGCGCCCACGACGGTCGAAGTTTCATGCTCGGCGATGATGGCGGGGCCCTTGATTCGCTGCGATGGCGCGAGGGCAAAACGCCAGTAGACTGGCGCCTGGACCTGCTTGCCAAGCTTGGCGTCGAAGAGCTTCATGTTGCGAGAGGGCTTTGCCGGTTTGGCATTGGCCAAGCGGCCAGGCTTCGCCAGGGGTGGGAGCGGTCCCGATGCCGTCAGCGACCAGGTGATGGCCTCCGCCTGCTGGCCAGGAATGGTGAGGCCATAGACAGCCTTGTAGGCCTTTTCGAAGGCGGACTTTAGCGTGGTTGAATCCTTGGATGTGAGAGTGCGCACCGGAAAGCTGATGCGGATTTCGTGTCCCTGGCCCACATAGCGGCAGTCAGCGACGATGCTGAGCATAGGTTTGTGCTTGCCAAGTGCGGGCGCCACGACGGCAGTTGCTTCCTTCCCCATCTGCCTCAGCAATGCATTGGCTTTGGCGGCATCGAAATCATCGAGGCTCAAGGCGGCGCTGCGCGTCACCTCATAGGAGATGGGCGCCTGCAGAAAGCCGATGGCCGAGCCCACGCCCGCTCCTTGCGGCACGATGATGCGGCGGATGCCTGTTTTCTCCGCAAGGCGGCAGGCATGGAGAGGTGCGCCGCCGCCAAAGGCGATCATGGCCATGCTGCCGATATCCTTGCCGCGCTCGATGGCATGGACACGGGCGGCATTGGCCATGTTTTCTTCAACGATCTCCGCAACGCCAGCAGCGGGCCAGAAATCGGCAAGCCCGAGCAAAGTGCCAATGCTGTTGGCTAGGGCGTGGGCCGAAGCTTCGGTATCGAGGGCGATCTTGCCGCCAGCGAAATGGGTGGGATCAATCTTGCCAAGGCGGATGTTGGCATCAGTGACGGTGGGTTCGGTGCCGCCCCGGCCATAGGCGGCGGGTCCTGGTGTCGAACCCGCGCTGTCGGGCCCCACGGTGATGCGCTTCAGTTTGTCAACGCGGGCGATGGAACCGCCGCCCGCGCCGATTTCAACCATTTCGATCACCGGAATGCGGACGGGAATGCCTGAGCCCTTCATGTCCTTATAGGCGCGGGCGATCTCGAAGCGTCGGGCTCGCTCCGGCTCATGTTTCGAAAGAAGGCAGATCTTGGCGGTGGTGCCGCCCATATCGAAGGAAAGAACTTCGGGAAGTTTCAATTGGCGTGACAGGCGGCTTGCGAGGATCGCACCGCCCGCAGGACCAGATTCCACAAGGCGGATGGGGAAACGGCGCGCCGTTTCCAGCGTGGTGAGGCCACCACCGGACATCATCAAGTAGAGCGGGGAGTTGAGCTTCATGGCGCCGAGGCCATCCTGCAGGCGCTTGAGATAACCTGCCATCAGGGGCCGCACATAGGCGTTGGCGACAACGGTGGAGAAGCGCTCATATTCGCGCACTTCCGGTGCGACTTCACTGGAAAGACAAATGGTGACGTGATCCGGCAGCAGCTTGCGCAGTTCGTCACGCACCTTCTGTTCATGGCCGGGATAGGCATAGGCGTGGAGGAAACCGATCGCCACCGCTCCCACGTTCTCATCGATGATTTTCCGGGCGATGGACTGCATAGAAGAGGTGTCAAGCGGGATAAGCACATCGCCATTGACCGCGAGCCTTTCCGTCACTGTGAGCCGCAAATGGCGCGGCACGAGGGGCGAGGCACGGTTGATGTTGAGATCGTAGTGGTCAAAGCGTTTTTCGTAGCCCTGTTCGATCACGTCGCGGAAACCTTCCGTGGTGACAAAGGCTGTGGCGGCGCCCTTACGCTCGATCAGGGCGTTGGTGGCAAGGGTGGTGCCATGGATGAAGACGGTGACATCTTCTGGCTTCCTGCCAGCTTCCTCAAGAAGGGCTTGTGAACCTTCCAGCACTGCAATTTCGGGAGCGTGGGTGGTGGTGAGAACCTTGCTGCTCCAGCGTGATCCACCCTGCTCAAGGACGATGTCGGTAAAGGTGCCGCCTATGTCGGCGGCGAGTTTAAGGGGATGGGCCATATTCGGGCTGTCCCATGCCGCAAGGCACAAGGTTTGACAAGGCGTTAGGCTTGCGCTTCAAACATGGCGAATGTCGAAGATCACAATCCAGGACGTGGCGCAGCGGGCCGGCGTCAGCGTTGCAACCATTGACCGGGTCCTCAATCGCAGGCCCGG
>JAIBJH010000115.1 GCA_020029455.1 Hyphomicrobiales bacterium | reverse complement strand
GCCGCCGGTGCCGGCGTTATTGATCTCGCAGGCCGCCACGGCGCCTATGGCAACACAATCGTTATCAAGCACAGCGCAAAATACAAAACGCTCTATGCCCACATGTCGCGGCTCGCGCCTGGCATCCGCCGTGGCACACGCATCAATCAGGGCCAGATCATCGGTTATGTGGGTGCAACTGGCCGCGCCACGGGCCCACACCTGCACTATGAAGTGCGCGTGAACGAGAGGCCGGTGAACCCGACAACGATCCGCGCCACGGGTGGCCGTCAGTTGGCTGGCAAGGACCTTCTGAAGTTCAAATCCCTGAAAGCCAAGATCGTTGCCATGATGCAGCAGGCTCCATCGGCGACCCAGGTGGCCCAGGCCGCGCAATAGCGTCCTTCAGCCTAATCCAAGTTCCTTCCGCATCGCCTTTGGCAAGGCCCCCGCACACAACCGGTGGCTTTCTCGCAGATAGTCCTTGAGTGCAGCATCATCCATGCTCTCAGGCGAAGTCCGCTGGATCCATGTCATGCCCCGCGAAGCAAGGTAAGGTGCGGGCCGCAAGCCGGGCTGATCTTTCAGGATATCATAGGCGAGCGGCGTAACTTTGAACGTTACAAGCAGACCGCTCTCTTCCGGCCAGCCAATGGCAAAGACCTTGCCCTTCGGCCCACCAACCTTCCACACATGCGCCCCGCCCCACTGCACCACGTGCCAGGAATGCGGAAGGGATTTGCAGAAGCGGTTGTAGGAGGCGAGATTCAATGATGGACCCGGCGTTCAGTGCAATGTCGCGACCGCCGGTGGAGCGGAAGCCTTCTTCAGTTCCGGCACTGCGCCGTTAAAAACGAAATCGCCGCCCTTCACCTCTACCTGCACTTCATCACCGTCCTTCACCCGGCCGGAAAGAATTTCCTCCGCCAGCGGGTCCTGCACGTTTTTCTGGATCACCCGCTTCAAGGGCCGCGCCCCATAGGCTGGATCATAGCCAAGCTCGGCAAGACGCGCCTTTGCCTCATCGGAGAGCGATAGCGCGATCTTCCGTTCCCCAAGCAGCTTCTGTAACCGCTCAAGCTGGATGTCGACAATCGCACCCATGTGCTGCCGCATCAGGCGATGGAACAGGATGATATCATCGACGCGATTGAGGAATTCGGGCCGGAACTGGCGCTTCACCATCTCCATGACCTGATCCTTCACGTCATCGCTATCCTGGTTTTCAGCCAGATTGACGAGGAACTCTGAGCCGAGATTTGACGTCATCACAATCAGCGTGTTCTTGAAATCAACAGTGCGGCCCTGGCCGTCGGTCAATCGGCCGTCATCAAGCACCTGCAGCAGCACGTTGAAGACATCCGGATGCGCCTTCTCAACCTCGTCGAACAGAACAACCTGATAAGGCCTGCGCCGCACTGCTTCGGTGAGCGCACCGCCCTCGTCATAGCCCACATAGCCGGGAGGCGCGCCGATCAGCCGCGAAACTGCATGCTTTTCCATGTATTCCGACATGTCGATCCTGACCATGGCGTGCTCGTCATCGAAGAGGAACGCTGCCAGCGCCTTGGTGAGTTCTGTCTTGCCGACGCCCGTAGGCCCCAGGAACATGAAGGAACCGATGGGCCGGTTGGGATCCTGCAAACCGGCGCGGGCGCGCCGCACCGCCGTCGACACAGCAACCACGGCGTCGGCCTGGCCAACCACGCGCTTCTGCAGTTCCGCTTCCATATAGAGAAGCTTCTCGCGCTCGCCTTCCAGCATCTTGTCGACGGGAATGCCGGTCCAGCGCGAGACAACCTGCGCGATGTGACTCTCGGTCACCGCTTCTTCCACAAGCTTTGAATCACCTGATGCCTCAGCGGCCTTCAATTTCTTCTCAAGCTCCGGAATCTTGGCATAGGTAAGCTCGCCGGCCCGCGCGAAATCACCCTTGCGCTGGGCGATCTCAAGTTCATGCCGCGCCGTCTCAAGCTCTTCCTTGAGCTTGGAGGCAGAGGCAAGTTTCTCTTTCTCGGCCTGCCAGTTGCGCGTCATGACGGCGGATTTCTCTTCTGCTTCGGCAAGCTCCTTTTCAAGCTTGACGAGCCTGTCCTTCGACGCGGCATCCGTCTCCTTCTTCAGGGCCTCGCGCTCGATCTGCAGCTGCATGATGCGCCGGTCAATTTCATCGAGTTCCTCAGGTTTGGAATCGACCTGCATGCGCAGCCGCGAGCCAGCCTCATCCATCAGGTCGATGGCCTTGTCCGGCAGGAAACGGTCGGAGATGTAGCGGTTGGAGAGCATGGCAGACGCCACGATCGCCGCATCGGTAATGCGCACGCCATGATGCAGCTCGTATTTTTCCTTGATGCCGCGCAGGATGGAAATGGTGTCTTCGACAGTCGGCTCGTTCACGAAGATTGGCTGGAAGCGCCGCGCCAAGGCCGCATCCTTCTCCACGTGCTTGCGGTATTCATCGAGCGTCGTGGCGCCCACGCAATGAAGCTCGCCCCGCGCCAAGGCAGGCTTCAGGAGATTGGAAGCGTCCATGGCCCCTTCGGCCTTGCCGGCGCCCACCAGCGTGTGCATCTCGTCGATGAATAGAATGATGCCGCCATCCGAAGATGTAACTTCGGAAAGCACGGCCTTGAGCCGCTCTTCGAATTCGCCCCGAAACTTGGCGCCCGCGATGAGCGCGCCCATATCGAGGGCAAGAAGCTTCTTGTCCTTGAGCGATTCCGGCACGTCACCCTTAACGATACGGAGAGCAAGACCCTCCGCGATGGCTGTCTTGCCCACACCGGGCTCGCCGATCAGCACCGGGTTGTTCTTGGTCCGGCGCGATAGCACCTGCATGGTGCGGCGGATTTCCTCATCGCGGCCAATGACCGGATCAAGCTTGCCGTTCTGCGCCGCCTCCGTGAGGTCACGCGCATATTTCTTGAGGGCGTCATAGCCCTGCTCGGCAGAAGCCGTATCGGCCGTACGGCCCTTGCGAATGTCGTTGATGGCCTGGTTAAGGCCCTGCGGCGTTACCTTGGCCGCCTTCAAGGCCTTGGCGGCATCGCTCGCCTCCATGGCCAGCGCCTGCAACAGCCGTTCTGCCGTAACGAAGGAATCACCCGCCTTGTTGGCGAGCTTCTGCGCGGCATCAAAAACCCGCGCCAATTCGGGAGAAAGATAAACCTGTCCTGCACCGCCACCTGAAACTTTCGGCATCTTGCGCAGAGCATCTTCGGTCTGCGCCAATGCCACGCGGGGATCGCCCCCTGCCGCACGGATCAGTCCTGAAGCCAGTCCTTCCTCGTCATCGAGGAGGACCTTCAACATATGTTCTGGTGTGAAACGCTGGTGGCCTTCCCGCAAGGCCAAGGCCTGGGCCGACTGCACAAAGCCCCGCGACCGCTCTGTGTATTTCTCGAAATCCATATCCAATCCTCCGTCTCGGCACGCCCGAAGGATCCTTTGGAAGGCACCCCGCAGACGCCGTCAAAAACAGCGATAGAACCTATCCTGTGGCCCCGTCTGAGCAGCCGCCATCGGTTCTCTAGGTCAGATATAGGAATGAATTTTGGCTGGGCAAGACGCCTGGCGCATCGGGCGAGCAGGTGGATTTACCTGCGAAGTGAAAGATGCGCCAGATTCAACAGGCTGGCACAACTTTTCGCCCTCAACCGTTGCACACTTGAGGGCCCGTTGCGCGTGCCTCACTCGCCTTGCGGCATGTCCTCTGGTGGTGCTTCGCCACGGGGCCTGCGGCCACGGGGCGCCCGTTCCGGGGCTGCGTTCTGCGCTGGTGGAGCTTCATCCGCCGTGGCTGCTGCGGGCATGGGCCGTTTCAGAAAGGACGGTGCCTCCCAATTGCCGCTGTCAGCCTGGCCATTGCTGCTGTCACCGCGGGGGCCGCGTTCCTGACGGTCATAGCGCTCTGGGCGGTCTTGACGGTCCGGCCGCTCAGGAGGCCTCTCGCCGCCTTCACTATCGGCACTGTATCCGCCTTCGTTGCCGTGACGGTCGTTGCGCCGGCCCCAGCGGTTGCGGAAACGGTTGCCCCCTTCTCGGTTCTGATCGCGGTTGCCATCGCGCTGCTGGAAGTCCCGGCGCGGGCGGTTCTGGTAACCCTGCTGGCCTTGGCCTTCTTCGCCCTGGCCACCGGGCTGTGCTTCGCCTTCGGCAAACTCGCCCTGACCTTGCTGCCCCGGAGCTGCTTCCGCAGAAATTTCTCCCTGCGCTTCTTCCTCGCCCTCCGCTCCGGCTTCCGCGCCCTCTTCCTCGCCATCCTCTTCACCTAGGCGGCGGGAGAACTGGATAGGCTGGCCCACCGGCTGGGCAGCGAGCCACATCCGGTAATAGTGGTCGGCAAACTGGAAGTAGCTCTCGGCCATCACCGGATCGCCCGAGGATTGTGCATCCCGCCCAAGCTGCATGTATTTCTCAGCGACGGTCTGTGCCGTGCCGCGCAGTTTCACATCCGGTCCGTTGGAATCAAAGACCTTGTTGGAGCTGTTGCCACCGCCACCACCGCCGCCGCCTCCGCCGCTGCGATGGCGGTTGCGGTTGCGGCCACGCTTGTTGTTGTGCTGTCCTGGTCTCATGTGTCTCAATCTACCGTCCATGGCCGCAAAACCTACCCGCCACAAAAGGGTTGCTGCCCTTGTGGGTGCTGCGAAAGGTTCTTACGCGCTGCTTCAGAATTTCTCGTCCTGTATTCTGGTCCCTGCGGCCCGGCGCACTTCCCCGCGCGCCTGAGATTGCCTTTGCCGACCGATGCCCGCTGGTAAAGCCCCTGAATGGCACCGAACGTCGCAAATTGCAGGGAATAAACCTTACATAGCGAATTCGGCCCCAGATTCCAATGGATATTTTGCAAAGAGGCTAAACGGAGCGGAAAGCCAAAGCCCGGGGTTTTCCTGAAAGATCAAGGCCTTTTCCAGCGGATTCAAAGCCATTTTTGTTAAAAAGCTGAGTGACTGCGGCGTCCTGTCCATCGCCTATTTCCACTGCCACATGCCCGCCGGGAGCAAGGAAGGACGCTGCCTCGCCGGCAATGGCGCGGTAGCATTCAAGCCCGTCCGGCCCGCCATCCAGGGCCTTTCTCGGGTCAAAGAGGCGTACCTCCGGCTGCAGCGAATCAATAACCGCTGTTTCGATATAGGGTGGGTTCGAAACGATAAGATCGAAGCGCTCGGCCACCGGCTCAAACCACCGCCCGCACATGAGGTCGCAACGGGAAACAAGGCCCAATGCCGTAGCATTGCGGAAAGCAATCTTGAGTGCCTCCTGCGAAAGATCAATGCCGAGACCCGTGAGGTGCCGCCGCTCTGCCAGAAGCGTCAGCAATAAATTTCCGCTTCCCGTACCCAGGTCGAGAACCTGCCTTGCCCCGTGAGTGTCGATGATCGCAAGGCAGAGCTCAATCAGGCTCTCGCTGTCAGGCCGGGGATCAAGCACGGCGCGTGAAACCTCGAACTCGCGGCCGAAGAACTCTCGCATTCCAATAATCTTCGAGACGGGTTCACGCAGTGCGCGGCGCTCCACCAGCGTATGAAACGTCACAGCTGCAGGGGCACTCACGGCCATTTCCGGGTAGGCAACGAGATCGGCTGTCGCAAGGCTTGCTGCATGTTGCAGAAGCAGTCTTGCATCCAGGGCCGGGGCCGCAACACCGGCGGCGGTAAGCCGCGCTCGTCCCTCGGCCAGGAGCTCTTTAGCCGTTGGCATCTTGCTCGGCCAAAAGCTCGGCCTGGTGGTGCGTGATCAATGCGTCAATCACTTCTTCCAGTGCCGGTCCCTCGATGATCTCGGGCAGCTTGTAGAGCGTCAGATTGATGCGGTGGTCGGTAAGCCGCCCCTGCGGGAAATTATAGGTGCGGATGCGCTCGGAGCGATCACCCGAACCCACCTGGCCCTTGCGCGTGGCCGAGCGCTCGGCATCAATCCGCGCCCGCTCCATTTCATAAAGCCTTGCGCGTAAAATCTTCATCGCCTTGTTCTTGTTCTTGAGCTGGGACTTCTCATCCTGCTGCGCCACCGCGAGCCCGGTCGGAAGATGGGTGATGCGCACGGCGGAATCCGTGGTGTTGACCGACTGTCCGCCAGGGCCCGATGAACGGAAGACATCGATCCGCAAATCCTTGTCCTCGATCTTGATATCGACTTCTTCCGCCTCCGGCAGCACCGCCACGGTCGCTGCCGAGGTGTGGATGCGGCCCTGCGTTTCCGTGTCCGGCACGCGCTGCACACGGTGCACGCCTGATTCAAACTTGAGGCGTGCATAGGCGCCCGCGCCATAAATGTTGGCGATGATTTCCTTGTAGCCGCCATGTTCGCCATCGCTGGCGGAAATCACCTCGACGCGCCAGCCCTTGGAGGCCGCATAGCGCTGATACATGCGAAAGAGATCGCCCGCAAAAATCGCCGCTTCATCACCGCCCGTGCCCGCGCGCAGCTCCAGAATGACGTTGCGCTCATCGGCAGCATCCTTGGGTAAAAGCATGATGCGGAGGTTTTGCTCAAGCTCTTCAATTTTCGCGGCAAGAACAGGCTTCTCGGCCTCCGCCATGCTGGCAAGTTCTCCGCCCACCGCAATCATATCGGCGATGCCCTCCGCTTCCGAATAGGCTGCCTTCAGCGATTGCGCAGCCTTCGCGGCAGGCTCAAGTTCCGCATAGTCCTTCGATAATTTGACGAAAACCTCGCCAGTAGCGCCCGACGACAAGGCGTGTTCGACGCCCGCAAAGCGTTCGATGAGGCGGTCTAATTTTTCAGGTGGAAGGGCGGCCATAGCCGCGCGCTTCTAGACTACCGCTTCTGTCCCTGCAAAGGGTTACGAACCGCGCGCTTCCAACTTCTTCACATCCAGCGGCTCTGCCGCCAGCACAGAACCCGGTTCGCCAAGAACGCCCTTTTCGATGCCGTCGATCATATACTGGATGGCCCCACCATCTTGCACCGTCGCAACAAGGCCTGCCGTGTTCGGAACGCGATAGATGTCATCCTTGTTGAGAAGCTGCGTTGCGATGCGGTTGCCTCTGCCGTCCTCGATGAGGAGCCAGATGGACCGCGTTGCCTTGAGCACCACACGGGACTGGCCTTCCGGCGCGCCAAAGATGCGTGCACCCTGATCATCTACGCCGAAGGGCGGCGGCAATTCGATAGGCGCTCCTGCCGGATCCTCGCTCACGCCTTCCACTGTTTTCTGGATGAAGGCCCCCATGATGTCGGGGTCCAACTGCGGCAAGTCCGCAGGCTGGCTATCCACAATAGCCGGGTTGGCGGGCTGGCTCGCGATAGGTGTTTCCGTCACCTTGATTTCGGCCGTCTCTGCTCCCGTCGAAGCTGTCGGCATGGGATCGCTGACCGGATCGCTTGTTTGATCGCTGGCAACAACTTCCGCCACTTGCTCGGCCGGTTTCTGAGAAAGGTCGGATGGCACGAACATCCACGCCAGACCGGAAAAGAGCAGGAAGGCCGCAACCACCGAAGTGACAATGCCGCCGCCTCCGGGCAGGTGCGGAAAGTTCGGCAGGCGCACAGAAATGGGCCGCAGCTTCACGAACTTGCCGAAGGTGAGCACCTTGGCGCTTGAAAGCGGCGTCGGATGGGCAGGATGCCGGCGCGGAGCAATTTCCGGCTGCGGCAGAAACGCGATGTAATGTTCGACAAGCGGTTCGGGCTCAAAGCCCAGATAATCGGCATAGGCGGCAATCATTTCCAGCGCATCGGCCCGCGTGGGCATGCGCGTCATGTCGCCATATTCGATGGCTTCCAGATGATAGGGGTGGATGCCGACGTCATCTCCCGCCTGCTCAAGGCTGAGCCCACGGGATTCCCGTTCCTTCTGCAGGAACCAGCCCGCTTCGCCTGCGGGATCAGCGCCGCCATCCGGCCGCACTCGCGCCAA
>JAIBJH010000114.1 GCA_020029455.1 Hyphomicrobiales bacterium | reverse complement strand
CGCCCGCAACAGCGCTGATGGTCAACGAAGTCCCGTCCGGACCACGGCGCCTCGCCAGCATTTCTCTCAGGATCACCGCCCAGGACTGGGGCTCGGACGTCAAGCTGTCGCCGAACACCATTACCTTGGCCCCTTGCCGTAGGGGAAGGTGATCGACCATCGCTGCCACGGCATGGTCAGCGAGCAGCGCGCCGGCCGCCTCCGAGGCCTCCTTTTGCATGCGGGAGACGTCGCTACTCGCGTTTCTGGTTCGTCAAAACCTTGCAAATGCGTGGTAATTCGGCGACGCCCAGAGACTACTTCAGATTCAAGGATGGCCTGAGAGAGCATCGCTCGCGGTTCGGCACCCATTTGGACGCGATCTGTGTCGAGTGTCCGCTTGAACCCCACACCTAATTATTCAATATCCTCCACCGGCGCGTCCTCACCACCAAACACGCGATGCGCCAGTGACGACTGGATGAAATCGTCCAGGTCTCCATCGAGCACGGCATCCGGATTGGTGCTGGTGTGGCCGGTGCGCAGGTCCTTCACAAGCTGATAGGGCTGCAGCACATAGGACCTGATCTGGTGGCCCCAGCCGATATCGGTCTTCTTGGCATTGGCGGCGTCGACCTTCTCCTGCTTCTTCTGCAGTTCCAGTTCGTAGAGGCGCGCCTTCAGCATCTTCATGGCCGTCGCCCTGTTCTTGTGCTGCGAGCGCTCGGCTTGGCACGCCACAATGATGCCCGTCGGAAGATGGGTGAGACGCACCGCCGAATCCGTTGTGTTCACGTGCTGGCCGCCCGCTCCCGAGGCGCGATAGGTATCAACCTTGAGATCACTGTCGACAATCTGGATGTCGATGTTGTCGTCGATCACTGGATAGGCCCAGGCCGAGGCAAAGGAGGTGTGGCGCCGCGCATTGGAATCGTAAGGCGAGATGCGCACCAGCCGGTGCACGCCGCTTTCAGTCTTGAGCTTGCCATAGGCATTGTGGCCCTTGATCTGCAGTGTGCAGGATTTGATCCCCGCCTCTTCGCCGTCATGCTGGTCGAGCACTTCCACCTTGAACTTATTGCGGTTGGCCCAGCGCACATACATGCGCATCAGCATCGAGGCCCAGTCCTGGCTTTCAGTACCGCCTGCCCCAGCATTGATCTGCAGATAGCTGTCATTGCCATCAGCCTCGCCCGCCAGCAGTGCATCGAGTTCCGCTGCGGCAACTTCCGCCTTGAGGCCCGCAATCGCTTTTTCGGCGTCTTTCACAATTGTCTGATCGCCTTCCGCCTCGCCCATCTCGATGAGTTCGCGGTTGTCGGCAATGGCCTGCTCGATGCGGCGGACCGCCGAGATGCGGTTGTCGAGATCCTGCCTGCGGCGCATCATCTCCTGCGCCTTCTGCGGATCATTCCACAGCGCAGGGTCTTCCGCCTTGGCGTTCAGTTCAGCAAGATCGCGGAGGGACTTGTCCCAGTCAAAGATGCCTCCTCAGCAGTCCCAGGGACTGCTCGATCTCGTCAACAAGTTTCGAAGTCTCGGCGCGCATGTTCTTTCCAGAAGAGTGAATCTGCTGCGCTCAATAGAGACTATCGTTGTCCTCCGTCAATCCATCATCATATGGGTCGGGCAGTTCGTCGACCCCTGGGCGCGGCTGCGCTGGTACAAGCACAACACCTTCACCAGGTTCCAGGTTTTCGATGCTTGCCGTCTGTCCCACCACACGCGTGGTCTCCGGCGGTTCATCGCCCGGCTTGAAGGCTTCGAGGATCACGCCGTCCTCACCGAAGATGGAGCGGCGTCCGGTGACGGCATTGATCGGAATGAGTTCAATGGCGCGCGGCACGCGGAAGGGAATGGCGGCCTTATCCTTGAGCGCCAACTTCATGAAGTCCTCAACCACAGGCGCTGCCAGTTCGCCGCCGGTGCGCTTCTTGCCCATGGGCTTGGGATTGTCATAGCCGATGTAAACGCCGACGGTGAGGTCTGGCGTATAGCCGATGAACCATGCATCGCGCTCGTCATTGGTGGTGCCTGTCTTGCCGGCAACCGGCTTGCCCAGCGCCAGCATTTTTTTGCCAGTGCCCCGCTGAACGACACCTTCCAGCATGGAGGTGATCTGATAGGCCGTATAGGGATTCATCACCTGCTCGCGCGTATCCGGGAATTCCGGTTCCGGCATGTCCTCCACATAAGCCTCGGCTGAGCAGTTGGTGCAGTCACGCTTGTCGTGCCGCCAGATGGTCTTGCCGCGCCGGTCCTGGATGCGGTCGATGAAGGTGGGCTCGATCTTCTTTCCGCCATTGGCGAACATGCTGTAGGCGGTCGTCATGCGCAGCAGCGTCGTCTCCGACGAGCCCAGTGAATTGGCAAGGTGTCGTGGCATGATGTCATAGATGCCGAGCCGCTGCGCCAGATCGGCAATCTTCGTCATGCCAAGATCGCTCGCAAGCCTGACCGTCATGGCATTGCGCGATTGCTCGATGCCGCGCCGCAAGGTTGATGGCCCATAGAATTTCTCGGTGTAGTTCTTCGGCCGCCAGATCTTGCCATTCGTCAGCTTGAACTCGACCGGCGCATCAAGGATGACCGAGGACGGCGTATAGCCATTGTCCATGGCGGCGGCATAAACGATCGGCTTGAAGGATGAACCCGGCTGCCGCATCGCCTGCGTCGCACGGTTGAACTGGCTGCCGGAATAGGTGAAGCCGCCCACCATGGCACGCACGCGGCCCGTATGCGGGTCCATGGCGATGAGAGCGCCCTCAACATCAGGCACCTGCACCAGGTGCCATTTCTGCGGATCAGCCGACGGCGCCACATAGATGATATCTCCCGGCGCCATCACCTGGTCTGCCTTGGTAATGGGCTCGCCAAGCTTCGTGCCATCCACATAGGCCTGCGCCCAAGCCATGAGCTCAACAGGAACACGCCCGGTCTGGCGTTCCTCTGCCAGCTTGCCGTTGGGCAGGTTTGGCGGCTGCAGGCCGATGTCTGCGCCATCTTCTGCAACATTGAGCACGATCGCCAGCCGCCAGGGCTTCACATCTTCCGGCGCCTTCATGGTGCCGAATTTCTCCGCCCAGTTGCCACCGTCCAGAACGACTTTCTTCACTGCCCCGCGATAGCCGCGTTTGCGGTCAAAGGTGATGAGACCTCTCGCCAAAGCCTGGCGCGCGAATATCTGCAGCTTCGGCTCGAGCGTGGTGCGCACCGAATAGCCGCCCTTGCCCAGCGCTTCCTTGCCATACATCTGCACAAGATCTCGCCGCACTTCCTCGGCAAATCCTTCAGCGGCGAAAAGTTGTGCCCCGAACGGGCGCGGCGAAACATTAAGCGGTTTTGCTTGCGCCGCCTTCATTTCGGCTTCGGTGATGTTGCCGTTGTCATACATCTGCTCGAGCACCCAGTTGCGCCGTTCGATGGCGCGCTGGGTGTGCTTGAAGGGATGATAGTTGTTGGGCCCCTTGGGCAGCGCCGCAAGATAGGCCATCTCCTCGATGGTCAAATCGTCCAGCGACTTCCCAAAATAATTGAGCGCCGCCGCCGCGATGCCATAGGTGTTGAGGCCGAGGAAAATCTCGTTGAGATAAAGTTCGAGAATCTGGTCCTTCGTGAAGGACGCCTCGATGCGCTGCACGATCAGCGCTTCCCTCAGCTTGCGGGTTATTGTCTGCTCATTGCCGAGAAGGAAGTTCTTGGCCACCTGCTGGGTGATGGTGGAGGCGCCGACAATCTGCCCCTCCTTGCCCATGACCTTGACCTGCGCATATCGGATCGCAGCAGCTGTGATGCCCCGCCAGTCTAGGCCTGCATGTTCGTAGAAAGTCTTGTCCTCGGCAGAGAGATAGGCCTGGACCAGTTTCTTCGGCACCGCCGAGATGGGAACGAAAAGCCGGCGCTGCTCGGCATATTCGGCAAGCAGCGAACCGTCCGACGCATGCATGCGCGTCATTACGGGGGGCTCATAGGCCGCCAGCTGCTTGTAGTCCGGCAGCTCCTTCGAGACATCCCAGATCACGTAAAGCGCAACGGCGGAAAGCCCTACGAAGATCATGAAGAAGCCGGTGAACACCCAGCCGAGAAATCGAAGCATCAAATCTTTCCATATGGCAGGCCGGAAGCGAAGCACCTGCTACAGCAATCTTAGCCTCTGGCACTGCCTATGCCAAACCAGCATTGGTTAGGTCTGAATTATGGCGAGGCGGCGGCAACAGCGCCGTCGGCAAAATGCTTAACCACGGCGCGGGTCAGCGCTTGCGACATTTTTCGCCGCCAAGCCGCAGAGAGCAGCTTCTTTTCGTCATCCCGGCTCGAGAGATAGCCGAGTTCGATCAGTACCGATGGAATGTCAGGCGCCTTCAGCACCATGAAGCCCGCCGAGCGCAAGGGCTTGCCCGTCATGGTGGTGATGCCGCGCAACTGGTCCAGCGCCTTCCGTGAGAACAGCACGGCATGATTTTTCGATTCGCGCTGGACAAGATCGATCAGGATGTCTGCCACCTGCGGGTTCTGCTCTCCAAGATCAATGCCCGCAATCACATCCACCTTGTTTTCCTTTTGGGCCAGCGCTTCCGCTTCGGCATCCGATGCTTTCTCGGACAAGGTGTAGAGCGTCGTTCCCGTCACCGTTTGGCCGCGCACCGTATCGGCATGAACGGCGATGAAGAGATCGGCCTTTGCCTCATGGGCAAGCTTCACGCGCTCGCGCAGGGAAACGAAGACATCGCTGTCACGAGTCATTCGCACCTCAAATTGCTCCGTCGCATCGAGCGCTTCCTTGAGCGCTTGGGCAAAGGCGAAGACCACATCCTTTTCCATCGTCCTCCCGGGGCTCACGGCGCCGGGATCAATGCCGCCATGGCCAGGGTCAATGACAATGACCTTGCGCTTATCCGTGGATGGAGCCAGCCACTTCGGCAGGAACAGCGGCAGGCTGGCTGTGAATTCCGGCGATGACGCTTCGCTCGCCTCGGCACTTTCACTGTCCTTGCTAAGAGCCATGGCGAAGACTTCCGGCGTCGTTGCCGCAAGCTCCACCACGATGCGCGCCTTGCGCTTGCCGCTGCGCCCTGCCGCGAAGGATTTTTCGATAAGCACCGGACCCGTGGTGTCGATAACGATCTGCGACTGGCCCTCGGGCGACTTGCCATAGCGGATCTGCTGCACGAGCCCCCGCTTCTTCCGGCCGATGCCCGATGGCAGGTCAAATTGCACATTCGGGACATCGATCACGACCCGATAGGGGGCTGGCAGGGTTTTCACGCTGAAGCCCGTTTCAGCCGATATTTCCGCAACAATTTTTGTGCGGGCGGCCGTTCCTTCCACCCGGATGGCGGAGACAAGGGGGGAATCGGCCACAGCCGGGGTGCAAAATCCACAGGCCAGCACAATGACAAGCATCGCGAGCCAGCGCGGAGCCCTGGCAAGAACTGCCAGCGATTCACAAATCCTTCCCATAAACAATTGAAAAGACACGATGAAACGGCCCTACACCGATACTGGGCAAAGCCTAGCGGCAGTGTGGTTAACTATTGGTGTCGAGAGAGATTGTACACGCTGGCTGCGCTTGGCCCTTGCAAGCAGCCTCCTTGCTCCTTACAAAGACAAGGACTTCCCATCCAAACGCCAGAGTGGCCTTGGATTGAGGAGGCGACGGTTTCGCAACCGGAAAGTGTCCGGCCCGCTGTGGCAAGCAGCTTTCCATGTTGCGTGGTTAGGGTTCGTGCGGACCCTGCGGCCTAATCGCGGTGGAAGGAGCCACCGGCAGGCCGAGCAAATGAGTTGAGCCGCCCGGGCCATGCCAGGGCACAATTGAAACACGGGATATGATCCAGGCCGCGATATCAGGCGCCAGAATGTTTGCGACAGCCAGAACTGGCCGCGCAACTGCGCCCGCGCAGGACCCAAGATCATTGTCCCCTATTGCGGGCAAGCCGCCAGTTTCCACAGGTTGCAATCGGCCGGACATCAGCCGGGCTGCTGCGCGTGTGCTTGCCGCACAAAGGAATATGACCCATGGGCAGCAAAATGCTCATCGACGCCAGCCAGCGCGAGGAAACCCGCGTGGTGGTGGCCCGAGGAAGCCGCATTGAAGAATTCGATTTCGAAAGCGCCTCACGCAAACCTCTAAAAGGTAATATCTATCTCGCCAAGGTAACGCGCGTAGAGCCGTCGCTGCAGGCGGCCTTCGTGGATTACGGCGGCAACCGCCACGGCTTTTTGGCTTTTGCCGAAATCCATCCCGACTATTACCAGATCCCCATCGCCGACAGGCTCGCCCTCATCAAGGAACAGGAAGAGGAAGAAGCTGCTGCTGCCGCCGATGATGACGATGAAGATGACCGGAACAGCGAAGCTCCGGAGTCGAATGGCGCCGGAACAGATGAGTCTGCCGTAGAAGAGCCGCCGCAGGAAGCCGCAGTTTTCACTGTTGAGGGAGAAACCGAAAGCAAGGCCCTCGAAGCAGAGCCTGCGCCCGCCATCACCTCTGAAGCACTTGCAGAAAGCGATGCGCCGGTGAGCCAAGCTTCCGCGGAAGGCGTTGCCGAAACAAACGGTGCGCCTGCCGCCTCTGGTGAGCTCGTTGCCATCGAGGAAGACGCTGAGGCTCAGAAGGTCGACTCCGTCGGCGCCGAAGATGCACTTGAGGAAGTGCCGCGCCGTAGAGAGCGCCGCCAGCCCCGCCGCCGCAGCTATAAAATCCAGGAAGTGATCAAGCGCCGCCAAATTCTACTGGTGCAGGTCGTCAAGGAAGAGCGCGGCAACAAGGGCGCGGCGCTCACCACCTACATGTCTCTTGCCGGACGCTATTGCGTGCTGATGCCGAACACCGCCCGTGGCGGCGGCATTTCGCGCAAGATCACCGATGCCGGCGACCGCCGCCGCCTCAAGGAAGTGGCGCGCGACGTTGAAGTGCCGCAGGGCATGGGCCTCATCGTGCGCACTGCCGGCGCCCAGCGCACCCGTCCCGAAATCAAGCGCGACTTCGACTATCTGCTGCGTCTGTGGGAAAGCGTGCGCGATCTCACATTGCAATCGCAAGCGCCATGCCTCGTCTATGAGGAAGGCAATCTGATCAAGCGCTCCATCCGCGACCTCTATACCAAGGATGTGGACGAGGTGATCGTGGAAGGCGACGAGGCCTACCGCGAGGCCAAGGACTTCATGAAGATGCTCATGCCGTCCCACGCCAAGAACGTGAAGGCATACACCGACAACAAACCGCTCTTCACCCGTTTCCAGGTGGAAGCCCATCTCGATGCCCTCTTCTCGCCCACGGTGACGCTGCCTTCTGGCGGCTATCTGGTGATCAACCAGACGGAAGCGCTCGTCTCCATCGACATCAACTCGGGCAAGGCGACGCGCGAGCATTCGATCGAGGACACGGCCCTCAAGACCAACCTTGAAGCCTGCGACGAAATCGGACGGCAACTGCGCCTGCGCGACCTTGCGGGCCTCATCGTCATCGACTTCATCGACATGGAGGAGAACCGCAACAACCGCGCGGTTGAACGGCGCATCAAGGAAGCCTTGAAACATGACCGCGCCCGCATCCAGGTGGGCCGCATCAGTCACTTTGGGCTGCTGGAAATGTCGCGCCAGCGCCTGCGCCCCGGCCTCATTGAAGGCACCTTCAAGACGTGCCCCCATTGCGAAGGCCGCGGCATGGTGCGCTCCATCGCCTCCTGCTCGCTCGGTGTTATCCGCGCCATTGAGGATTGGCTGCTGAAACGCGCCGAAAACCTCACGGTGACATGCGCCCGCGAAGTGGCCTCCTACCTGCTCAATGAAAAACGCGACAGCCTGCTGTCACTTGAGCAGACCTATGGCGTGACGATCTTTGTGGTGCCTGCCCTTGGCGACATGAAGGGCACGCAGCATACAATCGAGCGCGCCCATGACCGGCAGGTGGCCCCCCGCCGCGTGATGGCGGCAGCACCTGTACGCATCGATTCTGCCTATGGCGAAGAGGCCGAGGAAGAAGCTCCGGCAGAAGAAGTGGCCGCCGAAGCACCGGCCGCCGCAGAAGCAGCCGATGAGACGGGTGAAGAGGATGGTGAAACACGCGATGGCGGCAGGCGCCGCCGCCGCCGTGGCCGCCGTGGCGGACGCAAAGGTGGTTATG
>JAIBJH010000342.1 GCA_020029455.1 Hyphomicrobiales bacterium | reverse complement strand
GTTTACGCGAGGCGGCTGCCACTTATCGGCCGGACATTTATCGCAAGGCGCTCACGGGACATGGTGTTGCCTTGCCCAGCGCGAGTTCCAAGGTTGAAGGATCGCTTACGCAAACCACTCCTGCGGCGGGCGTGCAGGGAAGATTGGTGCTGGGCCCGGACGGCTTCTTTGACGGCGTGACATTCGATCCCGACCGGGTGACTGAATATGTTGCAGCCAGTCCGTTTTATGGTGCAGCGCACAAAATCTAGGCAATGTGCTGCATGATGCGGCTGTATATTTGCTAGGCACTCGTCATAACATATTGAATTTAAACAATAAATTTTTCAGGCCGTTTGGCACGGTGCTTGCTCAGTAGAAAGCGAGTGCCGCGGCAGACGCGGCAACCGGCAACGCCGCCGGTGAGGAAGGGTAGCGATTACCGGTCCTCATCGGCGGCTTTTCTTTTGGTGTCACAGAGAAGGATCAAGACATGGCTACATATACGAGGCGGAGATTTCTCAGGACGGTTTCGGCAAGCGCCGCAACGCTGGCGGCGGCCAGAGCGTTGCTTCCACACGGCGCGCTTGCGGCAGCAGGGCCCGAAGTTAACAGTGCCAAACTCGGCTTCATCGCGCTGACGGATTCTTCGCCACTCATCATCGCCAAGGAAAAGGGTCTGTACGAGAAATACGGCGTCGGCGGCGTTGAGGTTCTGAAGCAAGCATCCTGGGGTGCCACGCGCGACAATCTTGTGCTCGGCTCGGCGGGCAACGGTATCGACGGCGCGCATATTCTGACACCCATGCCCTATTTCATGACGCTGGGCACCATCACTCAGGGAACGCCGGTTCCGATGACCATCCTGTGCCGGCTCAATCTCGACGGACAGGGAATTTCGGTGGCGCAGGCCTATGCCGATCTCAAGGTCGGTACGGATGCTTCGGCGCTTAAGGAAGCATTCGCCAAGAAGAAGGCGGAAGGTGCGATGGCGAAGGTTGCCGTCACTTTCCCCGGTGGCACGCACGATCTGTGGATGCGCTATTGGCTGGCGGCGGGTGGCATCGATCCTGACAAGGACGTTGAAACCATCGTGGTGCCGCCGCCGCAGATGGTGGCCAACATGAAAGTCGGCACCATGGATGCCTTCTGCGTGGGTGAACCATGGAATGCGCAGCTTGTCAGCCAGGGAATCGGCTATTCGGCGGTGACGACCGGCGAGCTGTGGTCCAAGCATCCCGAGAAATCGCTGGCGCTGCGCAGCGATTTCGTTTCGCAGAATCCCAAAGCCACCGAAGCGATATTGATGGCGGTGATGGAGGCGCAGCAATGGGCTGACGCTGACGCCAACAAGGAAGAACTCGCTGATATTGTGTCCAAGCGCCAGTGGTTCAACGTGAAGAAGGAAGACATTCTGGGCCGCTTGAAAGGCGACATTGACTACGGCAATGGCAAGACAGTTTCGGCAAGCCCGCACATCATGAAGTTCTGGCGCGATCAGGCGTCTTTCCCCTTCAAGAGCCACGATGCCTGGTTCCTTGCCGAGAACATCCGCTGGGGCAAAATCAAGTCTGATACGGACATCAGTACTGTTGTCGGCCAAGTGAATGGCGCCGAACTTTGGAAGGCGGCAGCAAAGATGCTCGGCGTAGTCGATATTCCGGCGAGCGACTCGCGCGGTGTCGAGACATTCTTTGACGGCAAGAGCTTCGATCCTGAAAATCCGAAGGCTTATCTCGACAGCCTTGCCATCAAAGTGAGCGCTTGATGACTGCAACAGCGATGCTGAAACTTGTGGGTGACGAGGCGGTTTTGCCACCGCCTACGTTGTCGAAACTCACCGAGACAAAACCTGTTGCGGCGTCCGGCACAAATGTTGTCAGAGTCGCCGTTGAAATAAGCAGGCGACCATCTCAGCTTGTTCCGCGGCTGCGGGGCATGGTGGCGGCCATTTGGCCGCCGCTCGCTTTTCTCGTCATTCTTCTGGTGATCTGGCAGGTTGCGGCGGCGCGGCCCGGCGCAAGCCTTCCTGCGCCTACACAGATCTGGGTGGACAGCCATGAGCTGATTGTCAATCCGTTCTTCGACAATGGCGGCACCGACAAGGGCCTGGGGCTTCATGTGTTCGCATCGCTGCAGCGCGTTGCGCTGGGCTACACGCTGGCGGGTATCATCGGCATCGCGCTGGGTACGCTGGTCGGCGGCTCGACGCTGTTCATGCGCGGGCTTGATCCGATTTTCCAGGTGCTCCGCACAGTGCCGCCGCTTGCCTGGCTTCCGATCTCGCTCGCCGCCTTCCGCGATGGGCATCCTTCTGCAATCTTCGTGATTTTCATCACGGCGGTGTGGCCCGTGATCATGAACACGGCAACTGGCATCCGCAACATTCCAGAGGACTACCGGAATGTGGCGCGCGTTCTCAATCTCAATCCCTACGAATACTTCACGCGGATCATGGTTCCGGCTGCCGCGCCTTACATCTTTACGGGGCTGCGCATCGGCATCGGCCTCTCCTGGCTTGCCATCGTTGCGGCGGAGATGCT
>JAIBJH010000113.1 GCA_020029455.1 Hyphomicrobiales bacterium | reverse complement strand
CGCCACCGCGCCATGGATGGAAGATGGATCCGCAGCCAGCGTCATCCTGGCGGATATGTTCGTTGGCATCATGCCGTGTTCGGCAATCGCCACCAGCAAGAGATCAAGGAAGAAGCGTTGTTCCTCTGATGGCTTCTGCCCCGTCATCAGCAGGATGAAATATTCGGTGAAGCTGAGGCGCCCCATCACGTCCTTGACGAGATCGAGACCGCGCACCTCCACCCTGTCAGGAAATGCCTGGCATATTCTGGTCTCGGCCGGTCCTGCTTTGCCTATCTGCATAGGCAAATGATTGCTGATCGCGCTGCTAATGTAAATAGATTGGTGACAGTTTACGGGTCGGGGCCGGGACAGTGACGCTTAGAGCAGCTTAATTTCACTCGTATTCAATTTTTACTCCCTCCCCCTTGTGGGAAGGGCTGGGGTGGGGGTCTGGCGATGTTTCAGACTTCGCCTCGAATACAATTGTTTGGTTCGGAGCAACCCCCACCCTTGATCCCCCCACAAGGGGGAGGAAAAAATCGAAAAGATTTTCATCAAACCTCAATGCGCTCTAACACCGGTTAAGCGGCGGCTCGCCATCAAGATAGCGCCGGACTTCCTCTGCGGCCAAGTTCGCAGCATAGCGCACGGTGTGAACGGAGGCCCCGGCAATGTGGGGCGTCAAAGTCACGTTGGGCAATTGCAGAAGCGGCCAATCAGAGGGCACCGGTTCAATCGCAAAAGTCTCGAGCATGGCGCCGCGAAGATGGCCGGATGCCATGACGTCATAGAGCGCCATATAGTCGAGCAGTGGACCGCGTGCCGTGTTAATGAGCGTTGCATCCTTCTTCATTTTCAGCAGGGCATCACGGTTCATCATGCCCATTGTTTCCGGTGTCACGCGCGGATGCAAGGAAACGGCATCCGCCTCTTCAAGCACCCGGTCGAGTGACACTTGCACCACGCCATCGCGCAGGTCATCAGCGGAAAGCTGCACATAAGGGTCACAAACGAGAATCTTGCAGCCAAAGGCCTTGAGCAGCTTCACCACCCGCCGGCCCACCTCGCCATAGCCGATGATCCCGACCGTCATTTCATGGAGTTCCCGCCCCGTCACGTCAGCACGATAGAGATCGCCCCGGTACTCGCCCCGCCGCAACGCATCATGGCCCCTGGTGATGTTCCGCGTCTCGGCGAGGATTGCTCCGATGGTGAACTCCGCCACGGCGCTCGCATTCCGGCCCGGCGTGTTGACAACGGTGATCTTGCGTTCCCTCGCCGCCTTCATGTCGATGTTGACCGGCCCACCCCTGCTCACTGCAATAAACTTGAGTTGCGGCAATAGGTCCATCATGGCGGCGGACATGGGCGCAAGCTGTGTCACCAGCATTTCCGCATCGCGCGCGAAATCAACGATCTCATCTGCGCTTCCCATATATTCCTTGAGCCCATCCATGCCGGCAACGGCGTAACCGTGCTCCATCGGTTCATCCGGCCACGGCATGTCATGCGTCCTGATGGTGAGCTCATGCAGTTTGGCCCGGTGGCGAATGGCCTCCTCAAACATGGAAGACAGCATGAAGCGATCGCCAATGATGGAAACTGTCCTGGTCATGCCTTCACTCCTGCCTGCCTCCGCCAGATGGGCCGCATAGCCTTGCGGGCCTCGATATAAGTTTCAAAAGCCTTGTCGTAAGTCTTCACAAAGTTCGCTTCCGGTTTGGTGACGTCTTCAAAGTGGGGCTCGACCCAGCTTGCGGCACAGGCATCCATGTCTGCATACATCCCCTGCTGCACGGCAGCGATCATGGTAGCGCCAGCCGCCCCTGCCTCTTCACGCGCAACCCGTCTGACAGGGGTATTGAGGATACTCGCAAATATCTGGCGGAGTGCGCTGGATTTCGCAGCGCCCCCCGTCAGCCGGATTTCCTTCGGCAACTCTCCCATCGCCAGGTAGCAGTCACGCGCTGCAAACCCCAAACCTTCGATCACGGCACGCATCATGTCGTAGTAGTTCGCCGAGGCATCAAGGCCCATAAACATGGCGCGCGCCGCGGGCTCCATGAAGGGCCCCCGCTCACCCG
Source organism: Hyphomicrobiales bacterium (assembly GCA_020029455.1). Lineage (GTDB taxonomy): Bacteria > Pseudomonadota > Alphaproteobacteria > Rhizobiales > Aestuariivirgaceae > Aestuariivirga. Next base: position 5,885 of record JAIBJH010000113.1, on the reverse strand, counting down.
CCTTGGAAATATACGGGTGATAGATCAGCTTTGCCGCATCTCGCCGCATGATTTTCTCGTCAATTCCGGCGAGAAGATCACCGCGCTCCACCATCGCCCCCCGCTCGCTGAGAATACCCCGCGCCAAGTCTAGCAGCCAATCAATGTTGAGCGTGGAAGCCATGTTGGACTGGATCTGGGCCACCATGCCGGGTGCCGGAAAAGCCATGGTGTAGCCGGATTTTTCCGGATTGAGCCGCACCCGGTCCACATCCGTCTGCAGTCGCATATGCATGCCGGTTGAACCGACAATGGTGCATCCGCTTTGTCCTGTCGGGTCGTAAAGCCCGCCGCCGAGACCGGTGCAAAGGACGTCGACATAACCCAGGCATACCGGCGTGCCGGCAAGTAATCCCGTAGCGGCGGCTGCAGCGCCGGTGATGTGGGCACACTCATGCGTGCCATCCACCATTGGGGTGAGCAAAACCTTAGCCGGGCTGGCACCGAGATGGTCGAGAATGTCCGGCGTATAATTTCGCGTCTTGAAATTGCCGAAGGTGAAGTTGCCCTCTGAAGGATCGGTGGCGCGCTGGCCGGTCAATTTGAAATAGATCCAGTCCTTGCAATGAAAGGCATGTGTTGCCCGGGCCAGCACCTCCGGCCGGTGGCGGCTCATCCAGGCGAGCTGCACGCTCATCTGGCAGACATTCACGCCCGTTCCTGTCCTGGCATAGTGTGCGTCGTAGTCCGTGGAACCCGTGAACTCCTCGACGATGGAAGCGGCCCTGGCATCGAGCCAAAGCCATGCCGGAGCAACAGGCTCGCCGTTTCTATCAACCAGCCAAAGCCCATCGCCCTGTCCTGTCACGCTGACGGCCGCCACTCTTGATTTGAGATTGGGAACGACCTCTGCAAGCTGCTGCACAACCCGCACAACATCACTCCAGGTGCGCGTCATGTCCTGCTCGACGCCGCCATCAGGCAAGGCCACATAACTGTTGGGAACGCCCATAACGGCAACCTGTTCGCCATCGCCCGTAAAGGCCACGGCCTTGATCACCGACGTTCCCGCATCAATGCCAATCAGGAGCGGCGCGCTCATCGAACTCACGAAATTCCCTTTGCCAGCGGCCTCAACGGCCAGCTGAAATGGATACAAAGGTAACTCCGAAAATGCAAATGTAACAAGTTAGTAGCGCTACATTCTCAGGTGAAAACTTAACGCATGCGAGGCTCAGCTCTTCTTGTCCTGCCAATTCTTCCAGGTCGGCCTGATGAGATCAAAGGGCTCACCGATGCGCGCAAAGCCTGAGCCGAAGGTGCGCGCCACAAGATCAAGTTTCAGCGTATCCACATGGCCGCGGGCCGCATCGATCAGAAACTCGTCCTTGATATGGATGGCAAGCACCCGCCCGATCACCAGCACCTGATGCGGGCCGGTCACCACCGCAGCATGATTGATGCACTCGAAGGACACCGGGCTTTCGGCAATGCGCGGCGGCTTGACGTGCTCTGACCCTGCGGCGGTGAGGCCCGCAAGTTCGAGTTCATTGAGTCCCGTGGGCGCGTCGATAGACGTGATGTTCATCTTTTCGACGAGGCTCACCGGCACAAGATTCACCACAAACTCACCGGTATCCATGATGTTGCGGGCCGAATCCTTGAAGCCCTTCTGCTTGTCGCCGATGATGCCGAGAGCAACGATGGGAGGCGCCGAGCCCATTACGTTGAAGAAGCTGAAGGGAGCGGCGTTAATCCCGCCCTGCTTGTCCAAAGTGACCGTCCAGGCAATGGGGCGAGGCACAACGCTTGCCGCAAGCAGCTTGTAGGTGATGGAAGCTTCCGTCTTGTCCAGATCAAATCGCATGGGACCCCCGACCCATCTAGCCATCAATATTGATTGGCGCAATGAGTGAGGATTCCGCGCTTTTGAACAGTGGGCTGCGGCAGCCCGCGCTACCCCGGCCGGCTCAGAACCGCCTGGTCATTAGAGCTTCAGGCCAAGTTCAGCCGCGGCGGAAGCAATCCTGTTTTTTTCAGCTGGGTCGTCTGAGAAAACCTCGAGAGCCTTCTGCAATGCTTTCTGCGCCACGTCTTCCTCTCCCAGCACAAGACGCGAGCGCATGAGCTGGATCCAGCCATCCGCGTCGCGCGGAGAGCTCTCCAAGCGCTGCGCAAGGCGATCAACCATTCCTCGAATCGGATCGGCATTATCCAGCGCAGACATGGCCTCAGGTGTGGAAGGTTTCTGGGCGCCGGAAACCACAGCGCTTTCGCCAGCGGCACCGTTTTGCGTCGGCGCAGCCGTGGTCACACTACCGCCTCCGGAGGCCTTTGCCTTTGCTTCTTCAAATGAAGCCTTTAGATCGACGGAACCTGGATTGAGTTGCAGCGCTTTCTCAAAAGCATTTGCCGCCTCACCGAAACGCCCAGTATTGAAATAAGACCAGCCGAGCATCTGCCACCCATTGACGTCGTCCGGCGTTGTCTTGAGCCGGGTCTCGAGCCGCTGGATCATCACATTCACATCGGGCAGAAGTTCTCCAGTCTCCGTGGTGGACGAAGGCTGCTGCGTTCCCGCCGAACGAATGTAGTCGGCAAGCTGCATGCCCATTTCGCCGTCTGGCCCCATGTATGGGCTCGTCTCTCCTGGCCGGGCTGTCGCAGAACCGCTGCCGACATAAGCCAAGGTTGCAACAAGGCCGGCAGCGAAAAGGAACACAGCGGCAGATACGGGCAGCGTCTGCGGAGCAGCCCGAAGATATTGCGAGATTTGCTGGCGCGGTGTCTCGATCTGGGCGAGAAGCGCGAGTCGCTCCGCATCTGCTTCGGTCTCATTGAGCAATCCCTGCTTGAGGCGGATCCCGATACCTTCCAGGCGCACCCTGTAGTCCGCCAGATCAGGCTGCGACCCCGTCATGCCACTCGATCGCAGCAGGAAGAGTAGCACTGCTATTGCAGCGGCGACAAAGACCGATCCCAACATTAAAAGTGTCATTTCCGAGCTCCCGCACTCTTGGAGAATTCAAACCCACTCTGGCAAGCAATCCGCATGGCCATGTCCCGTCAGAACTTCTTGCGAAGCTCGGTCCGGATGCCAAAGTTGTCCTCCACACCCTCCTGGATTTGATAAGTGGCATCCGCGCGGAAAAGCCAAGACCTGTTCAGCGGAAGCTGATAGCGCGCACCAAACCCGTACTGCGCATCCGCGGCGCCGATGCCGTCATCCTCGAAAGGCTGCACCATGGCTACTTCGAAGACGAGCTGCTGATCCAGATTGAAGAGATACTCCAAGCCAATAGCGCCACCCCAAGCGTTGGAACCGGAATCATCGAGTTTTGGGAAACCGGTCAGGGCATCGGTTTCGAAATTGATGCCGACGTTTTTCAATATGCCGGCACCATTGCCATCGACCAGAGGCTGAGGGTTTCCGAAGCCGACGAAGAAATTGGCATAAGGCAACAACGTGCTCGGCAGCCCCGAGATCAGACTGTTCTCCGATATGATTGCAAGGCCTTCGTCTTCAGCTAGAGGATCATTCCCGAAATTCGCGAATACGCGGGTCGAGTTTGAAATGGTGTTGTAGTAGCGCCGTGTGTAGGCGCCCGTCACGAAGTGCGTCAGAAGGCCTTCCTGATCGTCGCGGCCATCGATCAGCCCGTAGCCCGTTTCGATGTAACCACCGAGAGCATCAACGAAGGCGGTGACGCCAAAGAGATTGGTGTTGTTGTTGTCGTCCGCGTCCACTCCGATGATGCCTGCATTGTCGACATCGTTGAACGCGGCAAACAGCGTGATGTCGAAATTTGCAAGACCGAGTGCGGCCGAGTTCTTCGCGGGAATAGTTACCGCGCCGCCAAGAATCGCATCGTTGGCCCAGATGCCGTTCTGCAGGAACAACGGGAAAAGACCGACGGTGAAGGGCAGGTCAAAACTGGCCTCGTTGCCCGAGAAACCGGTGTAGATTGAACCCAAGTCGCCTTCGAAGAACAAGGTCTGGGGTTCGGGATCGAATTCGAAGTCAAAATCCCCGCTTGCGTCATCCCCCGCGAATTCAAAGCGCGTGAATTGATTGTTTTTTTGAAGCGGCGTGAAGAAGGCGTGAAGGCGCTCGGTGCCCGTAATCTTGAAGTCGACGTCGAGATTGAGCCGGGTCGCCACTTGGGCGATCTCCACGCCGTTGTTCTTGTTGAAGGCAACCGCCGTTCGCCAGTCGCCATAGACTGCCAAGCCCGGGAGCAGCAGGTTTTTTTCGCCCAGAATTGAGCTGCTCTCGTCATACGAGCCAGAGGTATATTGCTCGCGGCCGATCTCTAAGGCCGGGCGCGGGGCGACGACCTCCTCTTTGGCGCCATAGACATCGGCCTGGTCCTGGGCCGCATACTCGCCTTCGTATTGCGGATCGGAGCGGAACAGGTTTTGTTTGCCGTCTTCTGCCTCCTCCGCATCCGCAGTATCTCCAGCCTCCTCAGCTTCTCCGCTCACGTCCGCGGCAGGCTTGATTTTGCTCTTCTCATCTTCGGCTTTTGATGCAGGTTCGCTTTCGCTCTCCACATCTTCCACATCTGAGGCGGGCTCAATTTCAAAGAAGTCCGGCGAAGCCTGATCCTGAGCATCTCCACCACTTTCATCTGAGCTCGATTGCGCATGCGCGTTCGACAACACGAGGAAACCGCCGACTGCCAGGGCGACAATAGAAGTCGTTATCCTGGCAAGGCACCTTGTATGAGTCATTCAATACGCTCCCAAACATGTTTCCCTTCGGAAACCATTTCCTGTGGTGCCGCCCCAGGAAGGTAGTCTTCGGCTTTCCGCCGCTACTTCACGTCGACTTCCACCGCGAAGGTATGGAAGTTCATGATGCGATCGTTCATGCTCTGCTCCATTTCCTTGGTGGAGTTGACGAAGCGCATGAAGTAGATCGGCTCGGCACGGCTGCGCATGCGGAAGGCAAGACGGTATTTTCCTGGCTTCGTGATGAGCTTGCCGGGCACTTTGTATTTCGCAACCTTCTCGCCCAGTGGTGGCAGGGAGTGGTTCTCCATGCGCACCAGCGGCGGATGGTTGAGAACGGTGGTCGGAACCCCCGGCGGACGCAGTTGCGGCAGTGGATCCACATCGAAGTTCACCGGCAGATACATCTCGCGCTCCGTGCCCTTGACATTGGTCGTCAAGAACTTGGTCTGGAAGTGCACCAGCTGCTGATCCGTCTTGATGGTGCCCGCCGCGACCTCGAGGCTGTGCAGATCGGCTATGTCGCCATTCTTGTCGACGTAGCCTGACTCCCAGACGTTCTTGCCATCAGGATCGACAAGCGCGACGTTCAACCAGAGCTGCGGCTGCGCACCCAGCGAACCGGACGGCAGATTGTGTCCCGTATTGGTGTTCTTGATCTTGTAGGTGAATGCCAAGTCCTTGCCGACCCTCGGTGCGCCCGCAAGCTTGGGACCCTCGACGGTACTGCCGTTTTCAAGAACCTGCAGCCTGATCTTGTCGCGCTCGTCCAGTTTGGCGAGGTTCTCGTCGATGATCGCCCGCGCTTCTTCACGGTCAAGCGCATCGGCCCAGCGCTTCGGGAACTTCACATTGGCTTTGCCTTCCGCAACCTTGTCCTCGAATTCGGTGGTGCCCCAGCCGGCGCGCCAATCGAACTTCAGCCAGTCGCCCATTTTAATGGCCTGTGCTTTCGGGTTGTGGGGGAAGACGCCGGGATGGGCGATGGAATAGCCTGGTCCGATGAAGTTGTGATTGGCGTGCTTGCGCCCGGGATTGATCTCCTTGCCACCAACAATCGCGGAGGGCGCCGTTGCATAGCCCTTCGGCTTTCCAGGCAACTTGCCCATGTGGCAGTCCTGGCATGTGACGCCGGCCTTGCGGGCCGGGCTGTCACGATACTGATCCCAAAC
>JAIBJH010000112.1 GCA_020029455.1 Hyphomicrobiales bacterium | reverse complement strand
GCAGAGCGCATGCTGGCATCCAAGCGCCGCGTCCCGCATTTCACATATGTCGAGGAAGTTGACTTGACGGCGCTCGAGAAACTGCGTGCCCGTATGAACACGGAGCAGGGCGAGGGCCAGCGTCTCACCATCTTGCCCTTTGTGGTCCGTGCGGTGATCAAAAGCATCGGACAGCATCCTGGTGTCAATGCCCACTTTTTCGAACAGCAGGGCGTCATCCGCCGTTTCACACCCGTTCACGTCGGCATCGCCACGCAGACCGAGCGCGGCCTTCTCGTGCCGGTCATCCATAATGCACAGGACAAGGACCTCCGGCAGCTTGCCAGCGACATTACCCGTCTGAGCGCCGAAGCCCGCGACGGCAAATCCAACCCGAAGGAACTCACAGGCTCCACCATTACCGTTACAAGTCTTGGAGCGCTTGGCGGCATCGTGGCAACGCCCATCATCAACCCGCCGGAAGTCGCCATCATCGGCGTCAACAAGCTTGCCGAACGTCCCGTCGTCATCGATGGAGCCGTTGTCATCCGCAGGATGATGAACCTCTCTTCCTCTTTCGACCACCGCATTGTTGATGGATACAATGCGGCAGCCTTCATCAAATCCGTTAAGGATGAGCTCGAGCATGCCAAGCCTTGACATGGCAGGGGCAGATTCCGAAGGCTATTGAACCGGGAATTTCGTCTTCAAGACCGGCATGGTTGAGCCGTTCACGTGATACTTGTGACACATCAGGCAATCCTGGCGCGCGGCGCCCTGCGTATGACAGGTCTGGCACAGATCTTTCTTCACTGTACTGAACTCTTGCGCAAATTTCCTGGGGTTGCCCTGCTCATAACTCTTTAGATAGGGGCGATTCTTTCCGAGGGCGTGGCAGGTCAGACAACCGCGATCGTCCATGGCGCCCAGATGCGGCTCATGAATGAAATTGGTGAAGCGGCCCCGTTTGCTGGTGAGTGAAACCGGGGTGAAGTTGACTGATTTCCCTTTGTCCCGGTTGTCATCAACGCTGTGGCATTTCGTGCAGGAGCCTTGGGCTTCCTTGTTGGTGAGGGAACTGAAAACTTCCGCTGCCGCACTGTTGCTTCCTTCCGGGGCGAGGCGGCCAGTCAGCACAAGCCATGAGTAGATGAACTTGTCCTTGTGACCTGCGGGACGGTAGTAAATTGAGTAATCCTGCCTGTACCAGCCGCCATAGTCAGCCCAAGTCTCTGGGTCCACATCGCTTTCGATGCCTGGTGCTGGCGCTGCGGCACTTTGAGATTCATTTGGGGTTGGCACAGGTGCCGGAGTTGCAGCCGGGGCAGGTTCAGCCTCTGCGGCATTTGCTTCCGCTTCAGCGCTGGGAGCGTCCTGCTTTTCCGTAGCCGCAGCGTCTGCGGGTGCCGCAGCTTCAGGTGCTTTGGCTACGGGCACGGATTCGCCTGCCTCACCTGCCTTCTTGAAGGCATCGCCGTCCAGATTGTTGGCGCGAAGCTCTTCCTCCGTTGGGAAGAGCAAGTCATCCTGTTGGCCGCTGGGCGCAGCAGGAGGTTCTGCGGCGGCCGCCGGCACTTCTGCTGTGGCCGCTGGAGCTTCCGCAGTAGCCTCGGGAGTTTCTGCATTGGCCTCTGAAGGCTCTGCGGTGGTCTCAGGAATATCCGCGGCGGGCTCAGCTTTTGCAGTGCTGGCCTCGCCAGCAGGTTCCGCACTGGCCACCTGCTCGGCGGCTGGTTCACCCTCGACGCAAGGCTCTTGCTTGTTACCGCCGGCGGATTCGTCTTTCGATTCATTGTCCGGCGCAGCTTTTTTCTTGGTCTTCTTGGTACGCGCCTTGATCTGGCGGGGCGTGCCGTTCTGCAAGACAATGCGCCCATCTGCCGACGCGACGACGTCATCGTACAAGGAAAGTGTTTCCCCCTCGCTGGCAACTTCTTCGGGTTGCTCTTCCTTTTCTTCGGCTTTAGCTTCGCTGGCGCTCGGCTCTTCGTCCTTGCACACCGTCTCATTGCTATTCGCGGCAACTCCGTCTGCGCTATCGGTTTCTGCTGCCGTCGCCTCGGTTTCTGGAGCGGCCTCGCCGCCTGATGCATCCGGATCATTGGTTTCCACCGCAGGCGTGCTGATGCTGCTCAGTTGTTTTGCGCCAGCTCCCGGGCCAAGAGCCGTTTCCCCAGCGAGGCGGGGCAGCCATTCCTGTTGTGCGCTGGCGATCACGTCACGCGGCATGCTGGCGGTCAGATCGGCAATAAGAGTTGCATTCCTCTTCGACTTGCCGCCGATATCGAGACCGGCAAGAACGTCTGACGCCTTGTTCTTGATCAGTGCATAGTAAAGCCCCTTGATTTCCCAAGCCAGCTTCGTCACCGCTTGAATATCGCTGTCGCTTGCACTGGCCAGATCCTGGAGGTTCAGCTTGTCTACGGCCTCGACCAGAGAGCGGCCCTCTTCGCTGCGGCTGATCATCAGTTTCATGAAAGGCGTGAGGGCGGCTTCTGATTCTTCCGGCCATTCGCCGATCGCCGCGTTCTTTTGCCTGAGTGTTTCCAGGTCAAGGCCGGGAAGGGCCAGGAACGCAACGCCTTTCGGACCGCTGACCCGCTCCTTGCCGGCGATCTGGTCAAGGTGGCAGGCAGTGCAGGTCCGCTCGAACGGTGCCACATCCATCACGCGCCTGTCGGCATTGCTGTTATGGCAGGTCGAACAGTTTTCGGGGACGAGTTTTCCTGGATCCTTCTTCGCCACTTCAGGGTAGTGTTTGCTGAAATGCGAGGCGTGGTCATAGATGATGCGGGTGCGGCGCCTGAAGGGATAGTTCTGGAATTGCGGGTGATTGCCGTCAAAGCTGTCGAACTGCACCACATGACATGAACGGCACTGCTCGTTGGAAATCTTGTTCAGGTCGAAATTTCTGCCTTTGTGCTCCTGGTGGCAGGTTGCGCAAACGAGTTTGTCCGCAACGACATCCTTCATGGGGAATGCGATGTTCTGGGCGATGGCCGAAACCGGCGCGGTGGACGGTGTCGCCAACTTCGTCAGCCGCTTGGTGCTCCGCTGCAGGACCTCGGGGGAAGCGCTGTGCGCATTGAAGGCCGTGTTCGGCATCCGGTGACAGGATAGGCAAGCTTTGCTGTCAGCAAGAGGATTACCGGCGACAAGCCCATGAATCCAACCTGTCTTGCTGGTTCCGCTCTTGGTGTGGCAGGCGCTGCATTCTTTGATGGCGCTGTGACCGCTCGCAAGCGGTCCCGGCATCAGCAACTTCGTGTCGTCGGAAAAGTACAGGGCAGCACCCAGGCAGAGAATGGCAACAATGCCTATGAGGTTGGCGATCCGGTCCCGGTTCCAGCCGGAGAGCCCCTGGGCGTTGGCCTGTCGCGGCCGGAACAACTTGAAGAGCCGTCCCATCACCATAGCCCTGCCGTGAAGGAATAGACGATGAGAACATGCGCCACGGTCATTACGATCAACGCGTAGGTCACGGGCACATGTACGAGAAGCCACCCCCGGGTTAGTCCGAGAGAGACCTGCGCGAAGTCGAGCCGGTCCTTCTCGATCACCAGGTCCTTGATGGCGGCAAGCTTCTCCTTGCCCCGCTGGTCCACATAGCGCGACAGGGTGTCGATGGCGTCTGTCAGCTGCTTGAGTGGACGTTGCGAACCGGCCAGATGGGCGGCGAAGTTGCGACGCCCACTGAAGAAGTCCTTCAACTGCGTGGAACAGAGATCCTCTATCCACGCATCATGGGGCAACGCCGGCAGATCGATGGAAGTGGCGAATCTGCTGGTCTCTGTGGCCTCGGCGCGGAAGGCAAGTTCCAGCTCGGCGCGCAAGGCCGGAATGCGATCGTAATTGACCGGATCGGCAACCGGGCGTTTGGCCTGCAGCGACCAGACGAGATAAGTGCCGAAAATGCCGCTTGCGGTCACCAGCACGAAACCCAGCCAAAGCGCCCACTCGAAACCGGTCTCGGGCAGAGAATAATCCGAGTGCACGATGAAGGCGGCGATCACCAGATAGCCCGCAAAAACATGAAATTTCTTCCAGCGCGTGGCAGACTTCGGTGAAACGCCGGCCTTCTTGGCAATGCGGAACGCGACCTGAAATGCCATGATGCTGGTCAGCACCCAGCCATCGAGGTAACGCGGGTCGCGGAGCGCACTGCCATAGATCCAGACAAGCCAGAAGAATCCGCCTGAAATGGCGGCGATCAGGAGTACGTGAAAGACCCGGCCAGTAAGATACTGCGCAGCCCTCGGACCTAGTCCACCAGTCGCGACATCAAAGTCTTGGGATGACACTTTTCTCCCCCAAGGCTGTCCTTTTCAGTGGTCGATTCGCCATAATCCATCCAATCTTTTCGCGGTGAACTTCGCGAGGCAGCAATTCCTTGCCTCACTGAGCCACGGGTTTTCTCGCCGTTCCCTTAAATTTTTCCGGTGCGGGCATCAGGCTGTCGAGGCCCGCCATTGTGCTGCCGTCGTATTTCTGGCTGATGCTAACAAGCAGCTTGGAGACACCGTCGGCAGCACCTTTTAGGGCGCCGGTGTTGTTCAAACTGAGGCTGGCAGAATAGGCAAACTCCACCAGTTTTGCGATTTCAGGCACATCCGGCGCTGCTTTTGCTGCGGCGGACAGCTTTTTGCGCGCGGTATCGACGCGTCTTGCCATTTCGAAAGCGTAGCGCTGTCTTGCTGTGGAATTTCCGACGGCGCGCAATCCAGTTTCAAGCTCGACGCCAAGTCCCACAAGATAGAGCATGCGCTTGCGCGCCGCGTTTGCGGCGGTGTTCTCCTTGCCCTTGTTGTACCAGGTGTTATGCCGCACCTCCCCTTGCGACCACGAGACAAGTTCGAAGGTGCTGCCTGCCTTGTGCCCCCCCTTGTTCACAAGGTTCTCTTGCGGCACCACATGACAGCCATAGCAATTCCGCGCCAGCAGATAGATCGAGCTCGGCCGGATCATCCCCTTTGAGACGGAAAGCTTCCAGCGTTCTGCTTCTTCGCTCTTTGTCTCGGTTGTCGCTGTCTTGCCGCTGTAACTGCTGTGAACCTTGATCCAGTCGCGGCCACCGCTGTGGCATGATTCGCAGGAAATCCCCGCGATGGGCTCTGCCTTGTTGCTCTTCTGTTGCACAGTAAAATGGCAGTTCAGGCACAAGCTCTCGGTTTTGACACGTTTGACGCCCATTTTCGCCGCAATCTTCTTCGCCTCGGCGTTGCGCGGCATATCCTTGAACGTCGAGAAATGATGGGTGCCCTTCCACGCCTCAGCTTCCTGTTTGTGGCATTCGGCACAAGCATTGGGACCGACGGTCTCCACCGGTTCTGATGCAGCCAGAAGGTCTGAGGACAGGCCAATAATCATCAGCCATCCGCAAAGACAAATTGCGAAAGTACGAACAAAGGAACTGAACACGAATTTGGCCAGCCGTAGGTTATGCGCCTTGAGAACGATATTGGCTTCCCATTCTTGCTTCAGCCATCCCATATGTTTGATTGGATTGTTGCGGCCGGGTGCGGCGACGATCAGTTTCGGTCATCAATTGTTGTGCCCGGGTGGGGCGGCGATCGGTTTCGTCCATCGGTTGTTGTGGCCGGGTGGGGCGGCGATCGGCTTCGTCCATCGATTGTTGTGGCCGGGTGGCGCGGCGATCGTTTTCATTCATTGATTGTTGCGGCCGGGCACGGGGGCGTTCGGTTTCGTCCATCGATTGTTGCGGCCAAGTGCCGGGACGATCAGTGTCCTCCGGCTCCGCCGGCCGTCCGCCAAATGAGGTCAGCCGGTCCAATGTGCGGGCTACGACGGATTCTGTCGGTTTGGATTCTGTTGGCTTGGTCTGTTTGGTGGGCTGAAATGGATCCGCATAGCAGGCTGCACCACTCCTGGCCGCAACTTTCTTGACCGAGTCCACCATCTCTGGGGCTCCGCAAGCGTAGATTACATCGGTTTCCTGCAAGGTTGGCAGGAAGTCCGTTGGGCGGCCGAACCTTATCGCATCGGTCAAAGTCTGACGCGCACTGCAATAGGGCACGACCTGGACATTGGGGAAATTGGCCAAGCGTACCAGAGCCGGCCACATGTAGAGCGAATCGATTGCACGGCCGCCAGCGATGATCATCATCACGCGTTTTGGGTTTTCGCGGAGTGCTGCGATGGCGATTGACCAGATCGGCGCAAATCCCGTGTTGCTGGCAACGAGAATCAGGGGGCCATGCTGGTTCGACCGGAAATGCGCCGCACCGTAGGGCCCGGTCAGCTTCACGCGATGGCCGGGCTTGATATTCTTGCCGAGCGATGTTGTCACGTGTCCGTCCCTCATGCGCCGGACATGGAACCAGACCGAACGGCCGGCGGGAACGCCCTTCAAAGGCTGCAAGGGCTGCGTAATGCTGAAGGGACGGCTTGGATAGCCGTCAAAGCGCACCTGCGCATATTGTCCTGCAAGATAAGGCAAGGCGCGGTCCGTCCTGATGCCGACTTCAACGACTTCGTTCGAAACCTGGCGCAGTGAACTCAATACGCCTTCAACGCCATGAACTCCCGACCGCTCATCCTTCTCGATGTCGACATCGCCCATGACTCTGCACTGGCAGGCATGGATGACGCCCGGGTCGGCGCCTTCGCCGCCTTGCACTTCGCCGGATAAAAGCCGCACGCAGCATGTTCCGCAGTGGCCGGCGCGGCAGTCATACGGCAAGTCGATGCCGTTGCTCAGCGCTGCATCCAGAAGCAACTGGCCGTGGAAGGCTAGAAACTGATGGCCTCCAAAAGTTATCGTGTGGTGTTTTGCCATTGCCCGCTCCTGTATGGCTTTTGCACAAGTATCGGTACCAAATGTGGTTTGTTTTACGGCGACATTCAGGCGAAATGGGTGTGAGAATCAGGCAGGAGAATGATGACACTGCTCATGATTTAGCCAGGCAAGCTGAGTCGAGATATTTTCTCTCTGGCGCAGAATTCCCGGGTGCAAACCGACAAATTTCTGGATAAGCCTCTCGCGGCTCTATTACCTGACCGGTGATTATTGAGTGAATGTGCCTGCGGCAATTGGTGCCCGTCATGGTTTCGCACGAAGGCGAACATATGATGGCCCAATTCTCCCCTGATACTCCGAATCCTGAAGGCGCTCGAATACCTTACCTTTGAGCGATAGAAGTCGGGGCGGCCCACTCTAAGAGAATATATGTGGGGCCAATGAAGAGATTGTCCAGTGTTGTAATGCTTTCCTGCACACTCGCCGGCGCTATGCTGATGTGCGGTGCACTTAACCCAGTTCTGGTCACGCCGGCTGGAGCGGCCGAGACCGGCAAGAATCCGATTCTCGGCGGGGTGTCGAAAATCTTGCAGAAGAAGAAGAAAGCTACCCCTGCCAAGATCAGTGAAGAGACCCTCTCCCTTTATCCCACCGCCGCGCAATGTGGCGAGTGCCACCAGCAAATATATGATGAATGGGCTTCGTCGAACCATGCCTATGCGTCGATCTCGCCCATGTTCCACAAGTTCGAACAGAAGTTCCAGGAACTGACCCAAGGCACGGTCGGCACCTTCTGTGTGCGCTGCCATCAGCAGGTCGGCACACAGCTCGGCGAGAATCGGGAGACGCCGCTCTGGGCGCGCAGCCAGATTTCTCGCGAAGGCATATCCTGCATCACCTGCCACCGCGTCAAAGAACAGTACGGCAAGGTCAATGGTGAGCGCCGGGTCGAGCCCGGAAAGATCTACGAGCCCGTCTACGGCAGCGGCAAGAATGGCGTGATCAAGAAGGTTCTCGCCAACAAGGACACTTATTCCGTCAAGACCAGCCCCGACGGGCGCGGCAATGACATTCATGACGGCATGATCACCAACGACCAGATCACAAAGTCGGAGTTCTGCGTCAGCTGCCACCAGGTTGCCGTCAATCTGGGAATCAAGCTGGAGATCGTTTGGGATCAGTATCGTGACAGCCCGGCCCGCAAAGCCGGCGTCACATG
>JAIBJH010000341.1 GCA_020029455.1 Hyphomicrobiales bacterium | reverse complement strand
GATTCAGAATGCCCTCGCATTCTATTCCGCGACGATCAAGGCAGGTCGCGTGATGCCTGGAGAGGTTTATCCTCAGACATTGGCCGATCTCACGAGATTACCCAAACCCTTCTTGCGAAAGGTCTATCTTGATCCAATGGGGCATGGTGAATGGGAATACCTTCGGGCGCCGACAGGCGGCATCATGGGTGTTCGGAGTAAGAGTCGTGCAAAGCCATTCCGGCAGCGCGACTTCCCTCCAGCGGTCCGGCATTTCGAGGGCCGCGCCACTTATCGCGATTGGGTCTTTCAGCACCCAAGTCCCTCCTCGGCTCCGATCGTGCCGCAAGGGACTGTACCCGGTGCTGTTGCGCCATCGATGCCGGGATCGCCGATCAGTCCTGGTGGGAGCGCTCCAATTGCCCAGCCAGCTCAGGAGCAGCCGTCCATGAATCCGTAACTCTTCCCAGCCGCTCCTATCGACTCCGGTTAACTCCATGGCATTCGCGCTGAGAGGAGGGCGCGCTCAAAAACCAAGTGCAACATTTATGGGAGAAAATGTTGCAAGGGAAACATCTATACGCAGTTGAGTCTTAAAGAACGGGCGATGATCCAGACACAACTGGAGATGGGCATCAAGCCAGCAGCGATTGCCGTGGGGTTGCATCGTTCGGCCTCGACGCTGTCTCGCGAACTCCGTCGAAACCGCTGGCCTCGACCGAAGGGGCGTCGTGGCCCTGGGCGCCCTCCGATGGCAGGCGGCTACCGTGCCGACGCGGCCCATACGCGCGCCCATGCTTGTAAGGTCACCCCGCGCGTGGCGCGCCGCCTGCAGCCGGGAACTGCCTTGTGGGATCAGGTCATCCACTACCTGAAAGCGGGCTACTCGCCTGTGCAGATTGCTGGCATACTGGCGCTTGTGTATCCTGCCACATCCGCATTGCAGGTTTCTCACGAAACCATCTACACGGCCATCTATGCTATGCCACGTGGCGAGCTGCGCACGGAAGTCATTGGCTAGTTGCGTTTTGGCCATGCCAAACGCCGGCCGCGTTCGGTTTCAGGCAGCATCATGCTGCGCTTTTTGCACTTGGTCATTGAAACCGCCCATCTATAATTGTACTCTGCTGTTCAGTATCCTCAATCGAAGAGCTGACGCTTCGCGTCGACTCAATGGCCCCGCGAAGCGCAGCCCAACCAGCAGCTGCAGTGGACACCCACTGCACAAATATCGCTTGTATCCACAGATACCGCTGATCCACGGGACCGTTAGGCGAAGCAGAGCAACAAATTCATTGGCGAGCATGATGGACAAGACTACAGTGCTGGATCGACTAGCTCAGGACAAACCGCTATTTCACCACCTGGATGATGACGGAGTGCGGCGCGTGGCCTTGGCCGGCATCACCGCCCTGCCAGGCGACACCAGTTGGGCTGTCGGATCGGGGATTCTGCGGTGGATTGCTGATCACCTGTCCGTCGAGATGATAACAGTTGAGACAGGCGCGGGAAAAACCACGGTGCTGTTCGCGGCACTTGCCAAACACCACTACTGTTGCACAGTCTCGCAGAGGGAAGCGGACAAAATCCGCGCTTACCTGGAGCAAATTGGGGTCCCAAACGATAAACTTACCTTCCTGGTTGGATCGACAGACGAAACGTTATCCCGGCTTGGGAGTAATACACTCTTCGACTTTGCCTACATTGACGGGTGCCACGGCTACCCATTTCCGGCACTGGATTGGCATTATATCGACAAGCATCTCAATGTCGGCGGCATCATCGGAATGGATGACGCGCAATTGCGCCCCGTCCGCGAACATTGCGAGTTTTTAGAAGAGAATGGAACGTACCGGCTGGCCGGCATTGTCAGTTTCGCCCGGTTCTACACGAAGCTAACAGATCAGAACCGCGAGTGGATCGATCAGGCCTACAGTAGGGCCAAGAAGGACCCGGGTGACTGGCGGTTGCTGACGCGGATCAGACGGAAGGCCACCAAATGGCTCAAGCCTTACTTGTATTAAGTCTGCGGGAATGGATTATTTGGAGTAAACGCTCTTGGAATAACATCCTTCCTAACACGCGGCGTGAAAAACGCGGCGTGAGCAAGCAGACAATGAGTTGGACGCACACAGGACGAAACGAGGTCTATGCGCTACTAATTCGATCAACCAGTGCAATTGTATCGCAGAGCGTTTTCCGCTTGTTCTAACGACTCATTCTTCCTCCACTCCCACGGCGGGACCGGCTGCGGATCAGCCCACAAGCCTTTTCTGCTCTCTCGCGCCTCATGCTCCAGCTCTTCGAGCACCGTATCCCCCGGCGCATACTTCCGATACCACCAGCACCAACCATCTTTGACCACCTGGTGATTGACGTTGGTACCATCGGGCAGGATCACGTCTCCAAGGGTGCGCTTGTACTTGTCGTAGCCGTGCGTCTGGATCGTGACTTCTTTCCCGAAGGCGAGGTCAGAGGCGGCTTGCTTAGTTCGCTTGCCGTAGGTCTGGCCCTTCTCAGGGCAGTAGATCCCGTTGAGTCGGATGCGTTCAGCATGGCGGCCGTTCAGGACT
>JAIBJH010000011.1 GCA_020029455.1 Hyphomicrobiales bacterium | reverse complement strand
CGCCCAGGTAATAATTCTGGTGATAGTCCTCGGCGTCATAAAAGCTCGGCTGCTCGATCACCTTCACCGCAAGCTCCTGCCCCAAGGCCTTCGCCGCATCGGCAATCGCGGCCTCGCTCTGGCTTTTCTGCTCAGGCGTGAGCGGGACAATCGCCGGAATATAGCTGTGGCCCCGGTCGCAGAATTGCCCTTCGCCATCCACCGCGTCGATCGTTCGCAGGAAATGGGCGGTGAGCGCCGCATAGCTGATGATTGCGGGATCGAACTCCACCTTCACTGCCTCGGTATAGCCGTCGTGGTCCTCGTAAGTGGGGTTCGCCATGGTGCCGCCGGCATAGCCGGAGATGGTGGAGGTCACGCCCTTCACATGGTCCATGCCCTCCTCCACGCACCAGAAGCAGCCGCCGGCGAAGATCGCCGTTTCCGCCTGTGCGGCGGCGGGCGCGATGAAAATGACGATGGCGGCGATGGCGGATTTGAACATCATGGCGAAACTCCTCGGCGGCCTACATACGCCAGCGGGGCGCGCGAGGCTCTACACGCTTCAACACAGTGTTGTGAGGCGGACTGTGAGGCTGTGCGATTCACCCCTCCCCCTTGGGGAGGGGAACTAAAGGGGTGGGGCTGACGATCTCGCTTGCTGCTTCCACCCACCCCTGCGCCCCTCCCTCAAGGGAGGGGTGAGTTTATGAGGGAGGAGTCTAGCTCTGCCCGCCGCCCGCCGGGAAGGCATAGGCGTTCGGCCCCCAAAGCGCACGCACGCGTGCATCGCGGCCGCAGCCTTCGCGGTAATATTTGTAGGCCTCAGACTGCTTGATCCAGCCGAAGCGCGAGAGCACGCGGGCCTCGCCCAGATAGTAATTCTGATGATAGCTCTCGGCGTCATAGAAGCTCGGTATGTCGATCACCTTCACGGCCAGCTTTTGGCCAATCGCCTTTTCGGCTTCGGCAATCGCCTGCTCGGCTTCACGCCTTTGTTTGGCGTTGAGCGGAACCAGCGCGGGGATATAGCTATCGCCGCGGTCACAGAATTGCCCCTTGCCATCCACCACATCGATGGTACGCAGGAAATGGGCGGTGAGCGCGGCATAGCTTATGAGAGCGGAATCGAATTCCACCTTCACCGCCTCGGTATAGCCCTTGTGGCTGCGGTAGGTGGGGCTTTCCTTGGTGCCACCGGCATAGCCGGAGGTGGTGGAGGTTACGCCCTTCACATGGTCCATGTCGCTTTCCACGCACCAGAAGCAGCCGCCGGCAAAGATTGCCGTTTCGGAAGCTGCCTGAGCTGCGGAGATGCCGGCGACAAGTGCGGCGGCTATGATTGCGGATCTGAGCATCATGGCAATACTCCTCGCTCCTCCCTTATACGCCAGAAAAGGCCCAATTGCTCTATTCGCTTCAACATACTTGTGTGAGTTTGGTTACCGGCGCGCCAGACCGCCCAAAATGCCGCGAATAAGGGCATTGCCGACGGAGCGCGCCACAGAGGTGCCAAGCTGGCGGCCCACGGAACTGGCAACATTCTTAACGAAGCGGTCGGTGGCCGTTTCGCGCTCGCGGGGTTGGGCTTTCGCGGCCTTGGTTTCGGCCTTTGCCTCACGTTCCTGGGCGGCGGCTTCGGCGCGTTTTCCGGCCTTTTCCTGGAGTTTTTCGTAAGCGGATTCCCGGTCCTCAGCCTTGTCATATTCACCATAAACGGGTGAATTCTTTAACACACTCGTGCGTTCGTCCGGCGTGATAGGCCCCAGCCGTGAAGACGGCGGGCGGATCAGCGTGCGCTCAACGATTGTCGGAACGCCCTTGGGATCGAGCACCGAAACCAGAGCCTCGCCCTTGCCCAGTTCCGTGATGGCCGCTTCCGTCTTGAATTTGGGGTTGGGGCGGAAGGTGGAAGCAGCGGTTGCCACCGCTTTCTGTTCGCGCGGCGTATAGGCGCGCAGCGCATGCTGCACGCGGTTGCCCATTTGCGCCAGCACAGATTCCGGCACATCGAGGGGGTTCTGCGTGACGAAATAAACGCCGACGCCCTTGGAGCGGATGAGCTTCACCGTCTGCTCGATCTTTTGGAGGAGGCCGGGGGGCGCATCGGCAAAAAGCAGATGGGCCTCGTCGAAGAAGAACACCAGCTTGGGTTTTTCGGGATCGCCCACTTCGGGGAGTTCCTCGAAGAGTTCCGAGAGCAGCCACAAGAGGAAGGTGGCATAGAGCATGGGGCTGTTGATCAGCTTGTCGGCGGCGAGCACGTTCATGTAGCCGCGGCCATCGCGCGTGGTGCGCATCAGGTCCTTGATGTCGAGGGCGGGCTCGCCGAAGAACTTGTCGCCGCCCTGTTCGTCAATCACCACGAGGCGGCGCTGGATGGCGCCGATGGTCTGGTCGTTAATGTTGCCATATTCTGTTGTTATCTCCTTGCCGCGGTCGCCGAGGTCTTTCAGCAGCGCGCGAAGGTCCTTGAGGTCGAGGAGTGCAAGGCCTTCTTCGTCGGCGATCTTGAAGGCGATGTTGAGCGCTCCTTCTTGCGCATCCGACAGCCCCATGAGGCGAGAGAGCATGAGCGGGCCCATCTCCGTGATGGTGGTGCGGATGGGGTGGCCCTGCTCGCCGAAGAGATCCCAGAAGATGGTGGGGGTCTCTTCGAAGCCGTAGTCGTCAAAACCGATCTTCTTGGCGCGCTCCAGAAGGAAGTCCTTGGGCTCTCCTTTCATGGCGATGCCGGAAAGATCGCCCTTCACGTCGGCGGCAAAGACCGGAACGCCCGCGGCGCAGAAACCTTCCGCCATGATCTGGAGGGAGACGGTCTTGCCGGTGCCGGTGGCACCTGTCACCAGCCCATGGCGGTTTGCCATGGCGAGGAAGAGTTCTTCGCGCTTCTCGCTCTTGCCCAGAAAAATTGCCTTGTCTGTCATTGCTTTCCACCCCGATTCATATCTCTTGTGTTAAGCAGAACCGGCGAAGCGCTTCAACTTGCAAGCAAAATGCACTTGACCTTTGTCAAAGCCAAAATTCGCGCGAAATCTCATAAGGACCTGCAATCGACACCGAAGAGGGATCCTTATGCAGCCCCTGCCCAAAGCTACCCCGCCTACCCAAGTCTTTCATGTGCAGGGTCTTTCCAAGACCTATCGCAGCAACTCCATCGAAGTCCTTGCCCTGCGCGAAGTCGATTTCAGCGCCGCGGCGGGTGAGTTTGTCGTCATTCTGGGGCCATCGGGCTCCGGCAAGTCCACATTCCTCAACATCATTGGCGGGCTCGACAGCGCGACATCGGGCGATGCGTGGTTTCTCGATCACCAGATCACCAAGCTGAGCGAAACGGGCCTCACCCAATACCGGCGCGAACATGTGGGCTTCATTTTCCAGTTCTACAATCTCGTGCCCAGCCTGACCGCGCTTGAAAATGTGCAGCTCGTCACGGACATTGCGCGCAGCCCTATGAAGGCAGCCGAGGCGCTGGAGCTGGTGGGTCTTGCTGAACGCATGGACCACTTCCCGGCGGAACTTTCGGGCGGCGAACAGCAGCGTGTTGCCATCGCCAGGGCTATTGCCAAGCGCCCGGAAGTGCTTCTTTGCGACGAGCCCACCGGCGCGCTCGACAGCAAGACCGGCGTGCAAGTGCTTGAAGCCTTGCTGAAGGTCAATGCAGAAATCGGAGCAACGACGCTCGTCATTACGCACAACGCCGCCATCCAGGACATTGCAGACAGAGTGGTGCATTTCGGCAATGGCAGAATTGTCAGGGAACAGCGCAATGCAAAGCGCAAACCCGTGACGAGCATCAGCTGGTAGCCATGCGGGCGCTCAACCGGAAACTCCTGCGCGACCTGAGGCGGATGTGGGCCCAGTCACTGGCCATTGCGCTTGTCATGGCTGCCGGGGCCGCCACGCTGATCCTGGGCATCGGCGCGCATGATTCCCTGTCGACGACACGGGCCGCCTATTATGAAGCCAACCGCTTCGCTGACCTCTTTGCCGATGTGACACGGGCGCCCAAGCAGGTCGTCCGCGAGATTGCAGCCTTGGACGGCGTAGCGGAGGTGACGCCACGCATCGTCAAGATCGCTCTCGTTGATTTGCCCGGCATGGTGGAACCGGCCGCCGTGCAACTGGTGTCATTGCCTGCTTCCGGGCATGCCACCTTAAACGAGGTCTACCTGCGCAGCGGCAACAGGCCTCAAGCCGGGCACAATCTTCAGGCCCTCGTGAGCGCCGAGTTTGCCGCCGCTCATTTCCTGACAGCGGGAGATTGGCTCAGTGTCTTGCTTAACGGGCGCCGCACCAACATCAAGATAACAGGAACAGCACTTTCTCCTGAGTTCATCTACCTTTTGGGGCCTGGCGACCTGATGCCGGACCCAAAACATTTCGGCGTTGTCTGGATGCCGGAAGCAGCCCTTGCCGCCAGTTTCGATCTGGACGGTGCATTTTCAAACCTGGCGGTGAAACTGCAAGCCGGAGCCGACCCGCAAAAGGTCATGGATGCGATCGACGTGCGCCTCAAGCGCTATGGAGGAACGGGCAGCTACGGGCGGAAGGACCAGATATCCCATGCATTCCTCGATGCCGAACTCATGCAGCTGCGCGCCATGAGCCGGGTGCTGCCACCGATCTTTCTTCTGGTGTCCGCTTTTCTTGTCAACATGACGCTGACCCGGCTCATCGCGCTTGAGCGTGAGCAGATCGGTTTGCTGAAGGCTATCGGATACGGGCGGCGGGAGATTGCCCTGCACTATATCGGCTTCGTGACGCTGATCGCGCTAGCCGGGATATTGATCGGCTTCGTTGCGGGCGCATGGCTGGGCCGTGGAATGGCCGAGCTCTATGCCAGGTTCTTCAACTTCCCATTTCTCGTTTTCAGCAGGGATCCGTCCATATATGCCATCGCGGCGGGGGTCACGCTCATGGCTGCCATAGCTGGCGCCCTGCGCGCTGTTGTGCAAGCGAGCAGCCTTGCACCCGCAGTGGCCATGTCGCCGCCTGCCCCCCCGCGCTATCAAAAGCTCTTCAACGGAAGCATCAATTTCAACCGCTTCATACGCACGTCGAGCATCATCACCAGCAGGCACCTGTTTCACTGGCCCTGGCGCACGGCCTCCGGGATCCTGGGCACGGCGCTTGCCGTCGCCATTCTCGTGGGTTCGCTTTGGGCGCACGGGGCGATCGAATACATGATCGATGTCTCGTTCCAGAAGGCTGAGCGCCAGGATGCCTCGCTGCATTTCACGGAAAGACGACCGATCTCCGCGCTCTATGATGCCAGACACCTTCCAGGGGTGCTGCGCGCCGAACCCTTCAGGACCGTCGCGGCAAAGGTGCGGCTCGGCCAACGGGAGCGCCGGGTCGCGATCGTTGGCAAGCCTTCGGATGTGGAACTTTCCCGCGCGCTTGATGTGGAAGAACGCCCCCTTGTCCTGCCTCCCCGCGGACTCGTGATCTCGGACACACTCGCCGGAATATTGCACGCACGGATTGGTGATGGTGTTGAACTGGAATTGATGGAGGGTGCCCAAGAAACGCTCACCATTCCAGTGACCGGTATTGCAACCGGGTATTTTGGCCTCGGCGCCATGATGGATCTTGCCTCGCTGAACCACCTTCTCGGCGAAGGCCCATCCATCTCAGGCGTGAATGTTGCGATCGACGAAAACAAATCCAGCGCGCTTTTCGCGGCGTTGAGGGAAACACCATTGGCAAGTTTCATCGTACTCCAGAAAAGATCCGTGAAGAGATTCCGGGAAACGGCTGCCCAGAACATCACCATCATGAGCACCGTCTATATTTCGCTGGCGGCGATCATCGCTTTCGGCGTTGTGTACAATTGCGCCCGCATATCGCTTTCCGAACAGGGGCGGGAAATGGCGAGCCTGCGCGTTCTGGGGTTTACGCGCGCCGAGGTATCCTCGCTTCTCGTGATGGAACTTGCCGTGATGGTCGTGTTGGCCCTGCCTCTTGGCTGGGCAATCGGCTACGCCATCGGCTGGCTCGTCGTTCATGGCTTTGCTTCAGAACTCTACCGGGTGCCCCTGGTCATCGGCAAAGATGTCTATGCCTATGCATCGCTTGTGGTGCTCGCCGCAGCTTCTGTTTCAGCGCTTGTCGTGCGGCGGCGTATTGATCGCCTCGACATGATCGCAGTTTTGAAGACCAGGGAATGACGAGATGAAACGCATTGCAATAGCCACCATAATCCTCGCGGCAATTGCCGCAGTGGCCTGGGCTCTGTGGCCCAAGCCCACTAGCGTTCAAGTCGATGTCGCTCGCCTGCGCGACATTACACTTACAGTAGAGGCGGAAGGGCAAAGCAGGATACGGGAAGTTTTCACCATTTCAGCCCCGGTGGCCGGCCAGGTGCAGCGCATTAATTTACACGCGGGCGATGCGATCACAACGGGCTCCACAATCGTTGCCAGGATCGTTCCCGCCCGCTCTACATTGCTGGATGCCCGCAGCCGGGAGATCGCCATTGCCAATCGCGATGCAGCCCGTGCAGCGGTCGACCTTGCTGGCGCACAGCTGCAACAAGCAGAGGCCAAAGCGGCATTTGCCCAGGGTGAGTTTCAGCGAGCCCAGCAGCTCGTTCATCGCGGCAGCATTTCCGAGCGCGCCTATGAAAAGGCAGGACTCGATCTGGCAGAAGCCAAGGCCTATGTGAAAAGCATGGCGGCACAGCTGATGGTTCGGAACGGCGAAATGCAAAGTGCCGAGGCTGTTCTGCGGCAGGAGCCTGTTGGCGGGAATGATTGCTGCGTGGAGATCAAGGCTCCCGTCAGCGGAACAATCCTCAAGGTTCGAACCGAAAGCGAGCAAGTCGTCAGCGCCGGCACGCCGCTTGTTGACGTGGGTGATCCAAACGACCTCGAAATCACGACTGACGTGCTCTCGCAGGATGTGGCGCAAATCAGGCCAGGAGTGACGGCAACAATCGTCGATTGGGGCGGTCCGGCGCTCAAGGCACGGGTGCGTAAAGTCGAGCCGGCCGCAGTCACCAAGGTTTCGGCGCTCGGAATAGAAGAGCAACGTGTTCCAGTGGTTCTGGATTTTGTTGAAGAAGTGCCCAACACGACATTTCCGGGTCATGGCTACCGCGTGACCGTCCGGATCAAGGTCTGGGAAGGCCATCCATTGCTTGCGGTTCCCATTGCCGCATTGGTACGCAGGGGCAGCAACTGGACCGTCTATGTCGCGCAGAAGGGACGTGCCTCGGAGCGGAACATTTCGGTAGGTGCGATGAATGATGACGTGGCTGAAATTACCGGGGGAATAGCCGCAGACGAGAAAGTCATCTTGCATCCGCCGGACATCCTGACTGATGGAGGTCGTATCTCGGAAGCGGCGCAACCATGAGAAATATGGCCCGCGGCTTATCCAAAGGATGGATTTGCGGCTTGTAGCGCGAGCCTCTAGTGTTGTGCTGCAATGCATCAATTCCCGCCCGTGACCCGCGAGCAATGGCTCAAGAAGGCTCTTCTTGCCACCAAGAGCAAGCCTTTCGATCCGAACGCCGTCCTTCAGGGCCGCATCGAGGGCCCCCGCGCCGAGCGGGAGGAGATCGCGCCGTGGCAGATATTTCAGCGCATCGACCATCCATTACCAGCCAATGCGTTGGCCCAAGCCAAGGATGATCTCGCCAATGGCGCCGACGGTCTGATCCTCACCGATGCGAGAATTGCTGATGTACTCAACGAATTGCCGCTGCATACCTTTGCCCTTCGTAACGAAGCAGGCGATGAAGGTGCGAAGGCAACAATTGCATGTGTGCAGCGCCAGCCGATTGATCCCGCCCGGCTTTCAATCGATTTCGGATTTCGTGATGCAGCCCTGGTGAAACAAGCAGTCTCGCAAGGTTTCGCCGGGCCTTTCATGCGCGGTGATGGCCGTCCATTCCACGCGCTAGGAGCAACAGATGCGCAAGAAATCGGTGCTGCGCTTGCGGAAGCCGTAGCACATTTGCGAAAACTTGAAAGTTTGAACGATGCACAATTGGCCGGCGCCGTAAGCGTGACGCTCGCCGCAACCCAATCGATCTTCACGACCATCGCAAAGTTCAGGGCGGTGCGCATACTCTGGCGGGAAATACTGAAGCAGTCGGGCCTGCCCAACCAGCCGCTCACCCTTCATGGCGAGACGTCGCGCCTTTGCCTTGCCACTGAGGACGCTCACACAAACATCTTGCGCATCGCAACATCAGCATTTTCTGCTGGGCTGGGTGGTGCAGATTCTTTTTCAACCTTGCCCCATTCGTTTAGTCAGGGAATTGCCAATGAATTTGCACGGCGTATCGCGCGCAACGCCCAACTCCTGCTGCAGCATGAATCACAAGTGTGGCGCGTATCTGATCCGGCGGCGGGTGCCGGGGCGATTGAGACGCGAACACAGCCAATTTGCGAAGAAGCATGGGCAGTGCTGAAGAAGATTGAACGCGGAGAACGGTTGACGTTTGGTTCAAATCACAGCCGTGTCGCGCCGCAGATAGGTGTTACCTCATTCAAGAATGGAGTGGTTCATCCAGTCGATGTGGAGGATGGACTGTGAGCCGCATTCCCTCCTTTGCACATGCAGAATTGCGCGCCTCGAACAGCACATCTGCTGCGCCACATGGTTCGCCCTGGCAAACTCCTGAAGGCATCGACATCAAGAGCAGCTACGCATCTGGTGATACGCCCGGCAATTCCGAAGAATTTCCGGGTTTCGCGCCTTTCCGTCGTGGGCCCTACCCAACCATGTATGTGACGCAGCCATGGACCGTGCGGCAGTATGCGGGGTTCTCCACGGCGGAAGACTCCAATGCTTTCTATCGTCGCAATCTGGCGGCGGGGCAGAAGGGATTGTCCGTTGCCTTCGATCTTGCGACGCATCGCGGCTATGACTCGGATCATCCGCGCGTTGCCGGCGATGTGGGCATGGCGGGTGTCGCGATTGATTCCATCTACGACATGCGGACGCTTTTTGACGGCATTCCACTGGATGAGATGAGCGTTTCCATGACCATGAATGGCGCGGTGCTGCCCATCATGGCGCTCTACATTGTGGCTGCGGAGGAACAAGGCGTTCCGCCGGAAAAACTTTCCGGTACGATCCAGAATGACATTCTCAAGGAATTCATGGTGCGGAACACTTATATCTATCCGCCGCGTGAATCCATGCGGATTGTCTCTGACATCTTCAAGTACACCGCAGCGAAGATGCCCAAGTTCAATTCCATTTCCATTTCCGGCTACCACATGCAGGAGGCTGGTGCGCCTGCGGATCTCGAACTTGCTTATACGCTGGCGGATGGACTCGAGTATGTGAGGTCGGGACTTGCGGCTGGACTCGGCATTGATGCGTTTGCCCCGCGCCTATCCTTCTTTTTCGGCATCGGCATGAACTTCTTTATGGAGGTTGCCAAGCTTCGTGCGGCGCGCGTGCTCTGGACGAAGTTGATGGCGCCATTCGCACCCAAGGATGAGCGCTCCCTCATGTTGCGAACCCATTGCCAGACTTCCGGTTGGAGCCTAGCGGCACAGGAAGTTTTCAACAATGTCACACGCACGCTTGTGGAAGCCATGGCGGCGACACAGGGCGGGACACAATCGCTCCACACAAACTCACTCGATGAAGCATTGGCACTGCCCACTGATTTCTCCGCGCGGATTGCGCGTAACACGCAATTGTTCCTGCAACTTGAGGCAGGCACCTGCGATGTGATTGACCCTTGGGGTGGAAGCTATTTTGTCGAGAAGCTGACGGATGATCTTATTGCGCGCGCGCGTACGCATTTTGCAGAAATCGAAAGACTTGGCGGCATGGCAAAGGCCATCGAATCCGGGCTTCCAAAGCAGCGCATCGAGGAAGCAGCGGCCCGCACGCAGGCGCGAATCGATTCCAGCGAGCAGAAACTGATCGGCGTCAACTGTTACAAGCCAACGGAAGAAAAGGCGGTTGACATTCTTGTCGTTGATAATTCTGCAGTAAGGGAAAAGCAGATCGAGAAGCTCGCCAGGCTAAGGGCAGAGCGTGACAATACCATCGTTGGCAGTACGCTGGCCGCGCTTGAAAATGTATTGCGGACCGGCAATGGCAATTTGCTGGAGGCGGCCGTTGCAGCCGCGCGGGCCAAGGCGACGGTGGGCGAAATCTCTCAGGCATTGGCAAATCAATGGGGACGCCACCAGGCGGCCCCCAAACTGAGCAAGGGTGTTTATGAAGCAACACCACACGATTTTGCGCAGATTGAAGCGGCAAAGCGCGCCGTTTCCGCATTCGCGGAAGCCGAAGGACGCAAACCGGCAATCCTCGTGGCCAAGATCGGACAGGACGGCCATGACCGCGGGCAGAAGGTGATTGCTTCGGCGTTTTCCGATCTGGGCTTCGACGTAAAGGTTGGACCGCTTTTTGCAACGCCGGATGAAGTTGCTGCGCAGGCCATAAAGGAAAAGGTACATGTGGTCGGCGTGTCTTCGCTGGCGGCAGGACATCTCACCCATATACCGGAACTGAAAAAAGCTCTCGCTGCGACGGGGCGACCGGATATTCTGGTGGTTGCGGGTGGCGTGATCCCGCCACAGGATGTCAAATCCCTTTTGAGTATGGGAACGGCAGCTGTCTTTCCGCCGGGCACGGCCATACCGGAAGCCGCGATCTCACTGCTTGAGGCGCTCAACCAGCATCTGGGTTATGCGCAGAAGCGGCAGAGCAGATAACCTTAACCCTTCATCACCTTTGCATTGGCGGCAAATCTGCGGCAGGCAAAAGGCCGGAGTTTTCCCTTGCTCACACGCCGTTCCACGCTGTTCTTGCCGCTCCTTGCGCTGCCTGCCGTTGCACGGGCGGAAACCATTTTGCCGCGCGGCAGCGAACAGACAAAATTGCTGCAGAGCGCAATCGATAAGGCCCAGAACAGTTCCGGTGTCGTGCAACTCGGCGCAGGAACCTTCAATGTCAGCGGCATTAGAATTGCAGGTGATTTGCAACTCGCCGGGATACCGGGCCGGACCACGCTTCAGGTGCGAACGCGCGAACCTGTGCTGACAGTCGGTACAGCCCGGAATGTGTCACTTGAAGGAATCAGGTTTGCGGCAGACGAAGGCAGTGACCTAGCAGTTGCGAATGGTGTGGAGACGCTTACCATCGCAGACTGCAGCTTTTCCGGCGGCACAACAGGCTTGAGTTTGGACAAGTGCAGCGGAACGATCCGCGGCAACAGTTTCTCGTCTCAGAGCGGCACAGGTCTTCATGCCCTTGACTGCCGAAACCTCAAGATCAACGGAAATACCTTCACCGACATCGGCAACAATGGCATCCGCGTGTGGCGTTCGGAAAAAGGTGAAGATGGAACGATCGTTAGTGATAACCAGATTGCGCGGATTTCAGCTAGCAATGGCGGCGACGGGCAGAACGGCAATGGCATCAATGTCTATCGTGCCGGAAACTTGATTGTCTCCAACAACCGCATCAGCGACTGCGCCTTCACCGCCATCCGCAACAATTCAGGCGATGGCGCGGTGATCACGGGCAACTCCATTTCCCGCTGCAAGGAGGTGGCACTCTATGTGGAGTTTGCGTTTCTTGGAGCAAATGTTTCCAACAACATGCTGGAGGATGTCGCCCACGGTATCTCCATCACCAACTTCAATGAAGGCGGGCGGCTTGCGATATGTAGTGGTAATGTGATCCGCGGTGCGCGGGGCGTCAACGCCCATGGCCAGCCATTGGGTGGCGGGATATTCGCGGAAGCGGATACGATCCTGAACGGCAACCTCATCGAAGAGGCAGAAAATGCAGGGATTGCTTTGGGCTGGGGCGCTTTTGGCCGCAATCTTTCGGCTGTCGGAAACACGCTGCGCAATTGCGGGCGCGGCATCACATTCTCAACACTGGCACCCGGTCCTTTTCAAATTGCCAACAACATGATCGTCGGTGCAAAGAACGGCGCAATTATCGGCATGGACCATGACAAGGTTGTAACAGGCGATTTCGCTGCAACAGGCAGTATATTGCCAAAGTCCCTGCGGCTTGGCGAAAACACCGTGTTGTAAGTCAGCTAGAAGGCCGCCCGCACTTCACCGACTTCTGTCTTCATCCAGTTGTGCAGGGCTGAATGGGCGAATGTGGAGATGGTCTTCCGTTCTTCTCCGGTCCACACATCCAACTTCACCAAAAGGGCAGCTACGGCGACTTCCGCGCCGCGGATTCCACCATCATCGCATTTGAGCGCAAAGCCGAGCCCCGCGTGGGCAATTGATCCGCAGAACACGCCTTCTGCCCCGACCTTTATGAAAAGGCGCGGCACGGCCTGCATGATCCGCGTATCAAAGCGCCCTGTGCCGGCCACCATGAAAGGATGTTTACGCACGGCTGCGATAATGCGCCGGCCTGTTCCATGATCATCCGCGCCGAGCCTTGCAAACCCCAGTGCCATGTTGCGGAGTGGAAAGGCCCAAGTCGGAAGGGAGCAGCCGTCAATGCCGTATTCACACTTTGCAAGGTCAACATCGCAAATTGAGCCCATGACTGTTGCAACGGCTTTCTGAACAGTGTGGTCAATGCTGGAATAACCCGCTGGCGAAACGCCCAGGTGAACGGCAAGCGCAATCATGCCTGCATGCTTGCCGGAACAGTTGTTGTGGATGCGCCGCGGATTCTCGCCAGCGCGCACCATGGCGTGCAGTGCGTCTTCAGTGCCCGGCCAGTGTGGACCACATTCATATGCATTTTCGGATGTGCCACATTTCTTGAGCATGGATGCAGCAACACGGATATGGTCCGGCTCGCCATTATGCGAGGAGCAGCACAAAGCAATTTCCTCGTCCGTGAAACCAAACCTGTCGGCGGCCCCGCTCTCAATGACGGGCAAACACTGGAAGGCCTTGATGGCTGAGCGTGGAAAAACCGGCACCTCGAAATGCCCGGCCGAGCTGACCACTTTACCTTGCTGGTCGCAGACGACAAAGCTTCCGCGATGCAGGGATTCGGTCAGCGGCCCGCGCGTTGCTTCTGCAATGATGGGATTTTCCATGCTCGATTGACTGCCTGCTCGTTTCGGCCCCGCAGATAGCAAAGCAAGGCCGCCCAAGGCAAAACAATTGCTGCTATCAGCCCAACTTCAGCGACTGGCGGTATTTTTCGGCGTCCCAATTGAGGAGCAATGCAATCTCCTCCGGGGTCAGCGCCTTCAACTCGTCGCTTGGCGAGAGCCGGGAAAAGACATCCGTGAGGCAGCCAAGCATGGATTCCACAGCCGGTCTGGCATCGTTTCTTATGAACACGCCCTGCCCCGGCAGTACCACGACGGGCGAGCCTGGCTGGGGGCCACTCGGCATCTGCGTTCCCAGAAAAACGGCATGGTCTGGGTAATAGACGTTGTAACAAGCCAAAAACGTGGCCCATGGCAGCAAGGCAAAACCATGGGCATTCACATTGGCAGGTGCGTGAAATCCTTCAGGAGCCGACTGCCGCAATGCTGGCAGATTTACAGGAGGCAAAGATTGCACGTTGCGGCGCAACCGGCCAACCACTTCGCGCAGAAGCTGCGCAGCTTCGGCTACCGTCCCTCCCGCGACGGCGAGGCCATGGTTCTGGAGCAGCAGCACATTTGTTTCAGGCAGAATGACTGCCCTGATGGCCCGCGATAATTGCAGGCCCGGCCGCGCATAGGGCACGAAGGCCCAGTTCAGGCCCGTCATCAAGGGCACCACTTTTTCTTGCGCGCCCTTCAGGATCATCCAGGCAATGGTGTTTACACAATGGACGTGGAGCACCACTTTCTGTGACATCAGTCCGTGGACCGATGTTTCGATGGATGGGCGCAAACCCTGTGGATTCAGGTCCTGCCTGACGAAGGCCGTGCAAGACTCGCAGTCGGGGTTGCCATCACGGAGTGCTTCAGTGAGCGACTTGAGATCAAGGGGAACGAAAATCTCTTTCTCTGCCGCATCGCGCAGCCAGGTGCCGGAGGCCTTGATCCACATGACACCCTCCAACTTGATGGAGGTGTTGCCGCCCGCAGCCTGAACCAGTAGCGGATCGCTGCCAAGCTGCGCGGAGACCGCCCGCAAAGCCATGAATTCTCCGGACTCGCTCACGCCAGGAGCTTCCTTACGGCGCCCTTCCAGCCTGCATATTTGGCATCGCGCACGGTCGCATTCATCTTGGGCGAGAAGCGCTTGCCCAGTTTCCAGGAGTTGGCGAACTCTTCCGGCGGCGACAGAAGGCCCGATTGAAGGCCGGCAAGATAGGCTACGCCGAGCGCTGTCGTTTCAAGAACCTTCGGCCGGTCCACGGGCGCATCCAAGATGTCGGCAAGGCATTGCATGGTCCAGTCAGACGCCGTCATGCCGCCATCGACGCGTAAAACGGTTTCTCCTGTGGTTCCCCAGTCCTTCTGCATGGCCTCGAGAAGATCGCGGGTCTGATAGCAGACCGATTCAAGGGCCGCTTTGGAGAGTTCCCGCGCAGTGGTGGCGCGCGTCAGCCCGAAGAGTGCGCCCCGTGCTTCGGCATTCCAGTAGGGTGCGCCCAGGCCTACGAATGCAGGCACGAGATAGATATTCTGGTTCTTGTCAGCCGCCTTTGCGAGATCGCCGGATTTGTTCGCCTTGTCGATGATCTTCAAACCATCACGCAGCCATTGCACCGCAGCGCCTGCGATGAAGATGGCGCCTTCAAGTGCGTAGGTGCGTTTGCCGCCCAGTTGATACGCCACGGTGGTGAGAAGCCTGTTGCGAGACAACACAGCCGTTTCGCCGGTGTTGAGCAGCGCAAAGCAGCCTGTACCGTAAGTTGATTTCATCATGCCCGGTTTGAAACAGGCCTGACCGATCATGGCCGCCTGCTGGTCCCCGGCCACGCCACCGATGGAAATAGCCGCGCCAAAGAGCTTGGAGTCCGTTTCGCCAAAATCCGCGGCGCAATCCTTCACCTCAGGCAAGAGGGAGCGCGGAATATTGAGGATGCCCAGCAACTCATCGTCCCATGCGCCGGTGTGGATGTTATAGAGCAGCGTACGCGATGCATTTGTTGCATCAGTTGCATGAACCTTGCCACCGGTCAGTTTCCAGATGAGAAAACTGTCAATGGTGCCGAAGGCAAGTTCTCCCTTTTCGGCGCGCGACCTTACGCCTTTCACATGGTCGAGCAGCCAGGCAAGCTTGGTGCCCGAGAAGTAGGGATCGAGCAAAAGCCCCGTCTTGGCCGTGAATGTCTTTTCGTGATCCTCGTCCTTGAGCTTGCCGCACATTTCGGCGGTGCGACGGTCCTGCCACACGATGGCGCGATGAATCGGCTTTCCCGTCTTGCGGTCCCAGAGCACGACTGTCTCGCGCTGATTGGTGATGCCGATAGAGGCGATCTGCGAGGGCTTCACCCTGGCCTTTTTCAAGGCGTCCTTGCAGACAGTGAGAACCGAGCGCCAAATCTCTTCGGCGTCATGTTCCACCCAGCCGGATTTGGGGAAGTGCTGTTTGAATTCCTGTTGGCCTACACCTTTCGGCGAAAGCTTGCGGTCAAACATGATAGCTCGTGACGAGGTCGTGCCCTGGTCAATGGCAAGAATGAAGTTCTTCATGCCTTGCGCCTTCTCACAGATTTTTTCGTGGACTGGGCTGCCACGGAGATATCTGCGCTCCCTTCCATGTGCACACACAGGGCTTCCGCTTCTTCTTTGCGCAAGTGAAGGCCGAGCTTGGAACGCCGCCACAATATATCATCGGCAGTGACTGCCCATTCCTTTCGCGTTAGGTGCTCGATTTCCCGTTCGCAGAGTGGTCCAAACCATTTACCGAGATCGGCGGCAAAACGCGCTTCGCCCAGAATGGTTTCCACATCCGAGCCATAGGCCCGGAACAGCCGAAGCACATTCTGCGATTTCAGGAATGAATATTTCTCCTGCAGGCGTGCGATCTCCCCTGCAACAGCATCATATGAAACATTGCCACCAGGCAGTTTCGCGGCCGCGGTCCAGGGCTGACCTATTCCTGGAAAAAACGGCTTCAAGTCCTCAAGGACGGATTCCGCTAGCTTGCGGAATGTGGTGATCTTGCCGCCGAAGACGGAGAGCAATGGCGCCTGCCCTACTGGTGCGTCCAGCTTCAGCACATAATCGCGCGTGGTCTCCTGGGCCTTGCTAGCGCCATCATCATAAAGAGGACGAATGCCGGAGTAGGACCAGCGGATCTCAGAGCGGGTCACGGGTTTACGGAAATAGGAACTCACCGCGCCCAACAGGTAGTCCGTTTCCGCGTCACTAATCGTGGCCGCGCCTGGCGCACCCTTGAAGTCCTCGTCGGTCGTGCCGATGAGTGTATAATTGTACTCATAAGGAATGGCGAAACAAATACGGCCATCGACATTCTGGAAAATGTAGCAGCGGTCGTGTTCGTAAAGCCTATCGACCACCAGATGGCTGCCCTTCACCAAGCGAATCTTGGCAGGGTCGTTCATGCCAATCGCGCCACCCAGAACATCGCTCACCCAGGGGCCTGCGGCGTTGACCAACGCCTTGGCGAGCACTTCTTCCCTCTTGCCGGACTTCTCGAGCACAATGCGCCATTGGATACCGTCCCGTCGCGCGGATACAACTTTCGTGCGTGTTTGGATGACTGCACCCCTCTCGTGGGCGGCGCGAGCGTTGAGCGCCACAAGGCGAGCGTCTTCCACCCAACAATCCGAATATTCGTAGCCGCGAGTGAATTCGTCCTTGAGCGTATCACCAGTGACATCGGAGGTCAGGTCTACGCTGCGTGTCGGTGGCAGAATCTTTCGGCCGCCGAGATGATCATAGAGAAAGAGACCGAGTCTGATCATCCAGCGGGGCCTGAGACCATCGTGATGGGGCAGGACAAAGCGCAATGGCCAAATGATGTGTGGTGCGGATTGCAGAAGGACTTCGCGCTCGATTAAGGCTTCCCGCACGAGGCGGAATT
Source organism: Hyphomicrobiales bacterium (assembly GCA_020029455.1). Taxonomy (GTDB): domain Bacteria; phylum Pseudomonadota; class Alphaproteobacteria; order Rhizobiales; family Aestuariivirgaceae; genus Aestuariivirga. The sequence goes on along the minus strand of JAIBJH010000011.1, from coordinate 6,749 downwards.
CATAGTGCTCGAGATAGCGCAGTCCCCCGTGAATGAGCTTGGTCGAGGCGGATGATGTTCCTGAAGCGAGGTCGCTCTGTTCTGCAAGGAACACCGAAAGCCCCCGGCCCGCAGCATCACGAGCAATGCCGCAGCCATTGATGCCGCCACCAATAATGAAAAGGTCGTAGATCATCTCAGGGCTTGGCCTCAACACTCTCCAGCCCATCGGTCTCGACAACCTCAAGGGACACACCGTTATGCCGACATAACTCGACGACCGGCTCCGGCGGCGGCCGGTCGGTTACAAAATTGTCAACTTGCGAGATGTGGCCGATGCGAACCGGCGCCGAGCGCGTGAATTTCATCGAGTCAGCAACAAGAATGACGCTGCGGGAGTTTTCCATGATGGCCTGTGCGGCACGGACTTCCCGCACATCGAAGTCGAGCAGAGAACCGTCTTCGTCAATTGCAGAAACCCCCATGACGGCATGATCAACCTTGAACTGCCTGATGGTGTCAACCGTTGTTTCGCCGACGATGCCGCCGTCGCTGCGTCGCAATGTGCCACCAACAATGAGAACATCTATCTTAGGACATGGCATCAGAGTCTGGGCCACATGAATATTGTTGGTGATCACAAGCAAGCCTTCGTGGTGCACGAGCGCTCGCGCTACTTCTTCCGTTGTTGTTCCGATGTTGATGAAGAGCGAGCAGTTGTTGGGAATGAGAGAGGCGGCACGCCGCCCGATCTTGCCTTTTTCGCTCGCCGCTATTTGGCGGCGCGCATCGTAGGCCATGTTCTCAACACCGGACGACAACATGGCCCCGCCATGGGTGCGCGCTAGAAGCTTGCCATCACAAAGTTCATTGAGGTCCTTGCGGATTGTCTGAGGCGTTACCTCAAAGCGATCAGCTAACTCTTCAACGACAACATTTCCAGATTGCCGAGCAATTGCGAGGATTTGCTGTTGACGAGGCGTGAGTGCGAGCATGGCTGCCAAGGTTGTGTCAGTGCGGGATCAGGATGATTGTTTCACTTTTTTTCGTTTGCCGCAAGTTTTTTGCGGTTGCGAGATAGATGATTTTCATTTTATGGCACTTGACGTTCGGATTTTTTCGTTTGATAGTTCGATCCACACCTTCGCAGGTGTAGAAAACAATTCAGGGAGGACTCCAATGAAAATGAGACTGTTGGCTTCTGCCGCGGTTGCTTTGGCGCTTTTTACAACGCCAAGCTTCGCTGACGCAGATGCTGCAAAGAAGTGGATCGAAGGGGAATTCGCCATTTCCGCCTTGTCGAAAGACGACCAGATGAAGGAAATGCAGTGGTTCATCGATGCTGCAAAGCCCTTCGCCGGCATGGAAGTCAACGTGCTGTCGGAAACCATTCCGACCCACACCTATGAATCGACGGTGCTGACGAAAGCTTTCGAGGAAATCACAGGAATCAAGGTGAATCACCAGCTCCTTGGTGAGGGTGAAGTGGTGCAAGCCGTGCAGACACAGATGCAGACCAACCGCAATCTGTATGATGGCTATATCAACGATTCCGATCTGATCGGCACGCACTCACGCCTGCAGTTAGCCTATAACCTGTCAGACATGATGGCCGGTGACTGGAAGGCTACGACCAATCCGGGCCTCGATGTCGCAGACTTCATCGGCGCATCATTTACGACTGGTCCGGACGGCAAGCTCTATCAGCTTCCCGACCAGCAGTTCGCCAACCTGTACTGGTTCCGCAAGGATTGGTTTGATCGCGCTGACCTCAAGGAAAAGTTCAAGGCCAAGTTTGGCTATGACCTTGGCGTACCGGTGAACTGGTCCGCCTATGAGGACATTGCCCAATTCTTCACCGATGATGTGAAGGAAATCGATGGCGTGAAGATCTATGGCCACATGGACTACGGCAAGCGCGCGCCCGACCTCGGCTGGCGCATGACTGACGCCTGGCTTTCAATGGCCGGCACCGGCAACGTCGGTGAACCAAACGGCATTCCCATCGACGAGTGGGGCATCCGTATGGAAAAGGGCTCCTGCAATCCTTCCGGCGCGTCCGTGGCACGCGGTGGTGAGGCCAATGGCCCAGCCTCCGTCTATGCCATCGCCAAATGGGATGAATGGCTCCGGAAATATGCACCTCCAGGAGCTGCCGACTATGACTTCTATCAGTCACTGCCGGCCTTGAGCCAGGGCAACGTGGCCCAGCAGATCTTCTGGTACACAGCCTTCACCGCTTCGATGGTGGCGCCAAAGTCTGCCGGCAACAACACGGTCGACGACAGCGGCACGCCGCTGTGGCGGATGGCACCTTCGCCCCATGGCCCCTATTGGAAAGAAGGCCAGAAGGTTGGCTATCAGGACGCCGGTTCCTGGACGTTCCTGAAATCTACGCCTGCTGACCGCGCCCAGGCGGCCTGGCTCTATGCCCAGTTCGTGACCTCGAAGACGGTCGACACCAAGAAGAGCGATGTAGGCCTTACCTTCATCCGCAATTCGACGGTCAACCATCAGCACTTCACGGACCGCGCGCCGAAGCTTGGTGGTCTCATCGAGTTCTACCGCTCGCCTGATCGCGTGCGCTGGTCGCCCACGGGCATCAACGTTCCCGACTATCCGAAACTGGCGCAAATCTGGTGGCAGCAGATCGGTGACGTGAACTCCGGCGCCTTCACGCCGCAGGAAGCCATGGACCGCCTTGCGGAAGAGATGGATATCACCATGTCCCGCATGGAAGCTGCCGACAAGGCCAACAACACCTATGGTGGATGTGGACCGCGCCTGAACGAAGCCAAGGATGCTTCCGAATGGCTTGGCAAGGAGAACGGCCCCAAGGCCAAGCTCGAGAACGAGAAAGAACCTGGCCTGACGGTGGCCTATGAGGAAATCATCAAGCGCTGGCAGCAGTAACTCCCACTGCTGATTGACTGGAAGCCGGGATGGCGGGTTTCACCGTCCCGGCTTTTTCATGCTAGTGTTTTTTTGTTCCACCTTCTCGCGGGCGGCCACTGATGCCACTTGAACTGAAAGGCGTGACAAAGCGCTTGGGCGCCGACACGCACATCTATCCGGCGGACATTTCATTTGCCGATGGCTCATTCAATGTGCTCCTGGGCGCCACGCGCTCGGGCAAGACCACTATGATGCAATTGATGGCTGGCATCCAGCAACCGACAACGGGCGAGATTTGGCATGGTGGCAAGAACATGACACGCGTGGCGGTGCAAAAGCGCAATGTCTCCATGGTGTACCAACAGTTCATCAACTATCCGATGATGAGTGTTTTCGAGAACATTGCCTCGCCGCTGCGTGTGACCGGTCTTGCCGAAACGGACGTCAAGAAGCGTGTCGGCACTGCAGCAGAACTCTTACGGCTCACGCCCATGCTGGACCGCAAGCCGTCAGAGCTCTCCGGCGGTCAGCAACAGCGCACTGCCATCGCCCGCGCAATTGTCAAGGATTCGAGCCTCATCTTTCTCGATGAACCACTTGCAAATCTCGACTACAAGCTGCGCGAGGAATTGCGCGACGAACTTCCGAAAATCTTTTCAGGCCGTAGCGCCATCGTGTTCTATGCCACCACCGAGCCGCACGAAGCTTTGCTCTTCGGTGGCAACACGCTCACTCTTCACGAGGGGCACATCACACAATACGGGCCCACCGCGGAGATTTACCGCAAGCCAAACTCGCTGACTACGGCGCGCGTGTTTTCCGATCCACCGATCAACGTCACGAAAGTAGTCAAGAAAGGCAAGTCACTTGCCGTGTTCAATGGCGAAAAATGGCCGTTGGCAGGAACGGCCACGAAGCTGGCTGATGGGGAATATCATCTGGCGCTTCATCCGCACTATGTTCTGCCGACAACAGAGAATGGAGCTACCGGCGTGGTCAAGGGAAAGGTCCTTGTCACGGAGATTTCGGGATCTGAAAGCGTGGTGCATGTCGATGTGGGCGGACATACCTGGGTCAGCCAGTCCCATGGCGTGCGTCCTCATAAGGTGGGCGAGGCCGCCACATTCTTTGCCGATATCGGCCATGCGCTGTTTTTTGACAGTGAAGGAAAGCGGGTTTCCTGATGGCCAAGATCACAATCGACAATCTGCGCCACGCCTACATCTCCGAGCCCACGCGGGACGAGCACTACGCACTGAAACGCGTCCATCTCGATTGGGCCGATGGCGGCGCCTATGCGCTCTTGGGGCCTTCGGGCTGCGGCAAAACCACGCTTCTCAACTTGATTTCCGGGCTTCTCCATCCAAGTGAAGGCCGCATCCTGTTTGACGGCAAGGATGTCACAATGGAAACGCCTGAGGCGCGCAATATCGCCCAGGTGTTTCAATTTCCGGTCATCTACGACACGATGACCGTCTACGACAATCTGGCCTTCCCCTTGCGGAACCGCGGCGTTGACGAAGCCGAGATCAAGAAACGTGTCTCGGCCATCGCCGAGATGCTGGAGCTCACGGCCACGCTTTCGCACCGGGCATCGGGCCTTACCGCTGACGGAAAGCAGAAGATTTCCCTAGGCCGCGGCCTCGTGCGAGACGATGTCAATGTCATCATGTTTGATGAACCGCTGACGGTTATCGATCCGCACCTGAAGTGGCAGTTGCGTTCCAAACTCAAGGAACTGCAACAGCGCATCAAGCGCACCATGATCTATGTGACTCACGATCAGACGGAAGCTCTCACCTTTGCCGAACAGGTGGTGGTCATGAACAACGGCGAGGTGGTGCAGACGGGCACGCCCATCGAACTCTTCGAGAGGCCGATGCACACCTTCGTGGGTCATTTCATCGGCTCACCTGGCATGAACCTGCTGCCATGTGAAGTGAAAGGCGGTGCGGCCTTCGTGAGTGGCAAGCAGGTACCGGCAGCCAATGCGAAGAAGGCAAAGTCGGGCAGGAAGCTGGAACTCGGCGTGCGGCCGGAATTCGTGCGCTTTGCCAATAAAGGCCTTCCCGCAGATGTGGTTCGGGTTTCAGACATTGGACGCTATCGCGTGGTTGAGACGAGGGTCAATGGAACGCCAGTGAAGCTCGTGGTTGGGGAGGATACGGAAGTGCCGGTGGGCAAGGCCCATCTGGTATTTGATGCTACGCACACGCAAATCTACTCGGACGGCTGGCTTGTGGGGTCACGGCCATGAACAAGACCTGGAACAACAGGGCCTGGTGGCTGGTCCTTCCCGTCTTCCTGATGGTGGCTTTCAACGCGCTTGTGCCGCTGATGACGGTCGTCAACTATTCAGTCCAGGAGACATTCGGCAATAACGAGTTTTTCTGGGCTGGCTCACGCTGGTTCGAGGACATCCTGCGCTCCGACCGTTTCCATGATGCGCTTCTGCGCAGCGGCATCTTCACTCTCTTGGTGCTTGCGCTGGAGGTGCCCCTGGGCCTCGGAATTGCGCTTACCATGCCGCGCAAGGGCCCATGGGTTTCTGTATGCCTTGTTCTTATGTCGCTGCCACTGCTCATTCCCTGGAACGTCGTCGGCTCCATGTGGAACATCATGGCGCTTCCCGATATTGGCTTGCTCGGCAAGGCCATCAATGCGCTTGGCATCAACTACAACTACACGCGCCAGCCGATTTCAGCGTGGTTCACGCTGGTGCTCATGGATGTCTGGCATTGGACGTCGCTGGTGGCGCTGCTCTGCTATGCGGGGCTCGTCTCGATCCCCGATGCCTATTACCAGGCAGCAAAGATCGATGGCGCGAGGCCCTGGGCCGTATTCCGCTACATCCAGCTGCCGAAGCTGCGCCATGTGCTCACCATCGCCATCCTCCTGCGCTTCATGGATAGCTTCATGATCTACACGGAAGTCATTGTTTTGACGGGCGGAGGCCCGGGCAACGCGACAACGTTCCTGTCCATCGATTTGGTCAAATATGCGCTCGGACAATTCGACCTTGGCCACGCGGCAGCGATGTCGATCATTTACTTCCTCATCATCCTCTTTGCTTCATGGCTGTTCTACACGCTGATGATGCGGCACCAGGAGCAGTGACATGACGAAGCAAAAAAGCCGCTGGCGCTTCATTCCGCTCCTCTACATCATCTTTCTGATGTTGCCGATCTATTGGCTACTCAACATGTCGTTCAAGACGACGAACGAGATTCTCGGCGGTTTCTCAGCATTTCCCCGCGAGTTCACGGTTGCCAGCTATGTGACGATCTTCACGGATCCGTCCTGGTACAACGCCTACATCAACTCCATCACCTATGTACTGATCAACACGGTGATCTCGATCATCGTGGCGCTGCCTGCGGCCTACGCGTTTTCGCGCTACCGCTTCCTCGGCGACAAGCATCTGTTCTTCTGGCTCTTGTCAAACCGCATGGCGCCACCGGCGGTTTTCGTGCTGCCTTTCGTCAATCTCTATTCGGCCGTGGGCCTGTTCGATACGCCCTGGGCTGTGGCACTGGCACACACGCTGTTCAACATTCCACTGGCTGTTTGGATCCTCGAGGGCTTCATGGGCGGCGTTCCGAAGGAACTGGATGAGACTGCCTATGTGGACGGCTATTCCTTCCCGCACTTCTTCGTCCGCATCTTCCTGCCGACTATTTCCGCAGGCATCGGCGTTGCCGCCTTTTTCTGCTTCATGTTCTCCTGGGTGGAGATGCTCTTGGCCAAGAACCTGACGTCGGTGGCGGCAAAGCCCATTGTCGCGGCCATGACCAAGACGGCCTCCACATCGGGATATGAATTGGGTCTGCTCGCGGCGGCAGGTGTTATCACGCTGATCCCCGGCGCGGTCGTTA
>JAIBJH010000340.1 GCA_020029455.1 Hyphomicrobiales bacterium | reverse complement strand
GACAAGGCCATCCTGGTTGATGATGCCTGCGAGATACATCTCCGCGATGGCTTCGATGATGCCAGAGCCGCAGATGCCGGTGACGCCTGTTTGCGCAATTGCTTCCTCGAAGCCTGCCTCATCGCTCCACTTATCGCAGCCGATGACCTTGTAGCGCGGCTCCAGCGTTTCCGGGTTGATGCGAATGCGCTCAATCGCGCCGGGCGCGGCGCGCTGTCCGCTCGAAATCTGCGCGCCCTCAAAGGCGGGGCCGGTGGGCGAGGAGCAGGCGAGCAGGCGCGCTTTCGTGCCCAGCACGATTTCCGCATTGGTGCCGACATCAACGCAGAGCATGAACTCATCGCTCTCGTGCGGCGCTTCGGAGAGCACGACGCCTGCAGCATCCGCGCCAACATGGCCGGCGATGCAGGGCAGCACATAGGCCCAGGCGCCATCATTCAGTTTGAAGTTCAGCTCGCGCGCCGGGAAGGTGAGCGGCAGGCCCGTGGCCAGCGCAAAGGGCGCACCGCCTAGTTCCGTGGGGTCGATGCCGAGGAACAGGTGATGCATGACCGGATTGCCGACGAGCACAACTTCCAGAATGTCGGTGAGGGCAACGCCTGCCTGCTTTGCCACTTCTCCGGCAAGCTGCTGCAGCGCGGCGCGGACGGCGGCGGTCATCTCCTGCTCGCCGCCGGGGTTCATCATGATATATGACACGCGACTCATCAGATCTTCGCCGAAGCGGATCTGCGGGTTCATGAGCCCTGCGGACGATGCCACCTCGCCTGTCGAGAGATTGGTGAGGTGGGCGGCGATGGTGGTCGAGCCCACGTCAATCGCCAGGCCGAAGAGCTTGTCATGGAAGCCGGGCCAGATGGCGGTGAGCTTGTTGCCGCCTCCGGGTGCGCGTGAATAGACAGCGCAGGTGATCTTCCATTCGCCCTTGCGCAGAACCTTCTGCAGGCTGGCGATGATTGAGAGATCGCAGGAAAGATTTTCGATATCCCATTGCTTTTGCAAAGCTTTGTAAACCCGCTCCAGATCGGAGGAGGGCTTGTGCATGTCGGGCTCTTCCACCTCGATGTAATAGAGGTGGGTGGCGGGATCGAGCTCGATGACGCGGGTGTCGGCTTCCTTGCGGACGACCTGCTTGTGGACCTGGCTTTCGGGCGGCACGTCGATGACGAGATCGCCCTGGATTGTCGTCTGGCAGGAGAGGCGGCGGCCGGGGTTGAGGCCTCTGAGCTTGTCATAACGTTGCTCGACTTGCGTGACGGCGCCTGCGTGAGAGGCGGAGGAGGTGATGGCGTGCTTGGCGAAATCGCCTTCGCCGACCGTCACCTGGCAGCGGCCGCAGATGGCCCTGCCGCCGCAAACCGAGTCGATATCCACGCCCAGCGCCCGCGCCGCGTTAAGCACGGGCGTGCCGACGGCAAAGCGCCCGCGCTTGCCGGAGGGCGTAAAGACGATGAGGGGATTCTGCTCGGTCATGGCGGGAGTTTATAGCCGCAAGGCGTTTGCGGGGGCGAGCCAAATGCGACATGGTGAGGTTTTGGGTGAGGTTTTGGGTAGGCCATGATGCAGATTCGAAAAGTGCAGTTATTGGGCGTTAGACAGCCCCTGAGCCAGCTCATTCTGGGCTGTGACAACAAGGAGACGTGGGAGGAGGGCGCGTCCGTCTGGGACCATTGGCTGGCGCGGGGCGGCAATGGCTTTGACACGGCCTTTATCTATGGCGGGGGCAAACACGAGAAGGCGCTGGGCGAATGGATGGCGCGGCGCGGCGTTGCTGGTGACGTCGTTGTCGTGGTGAAGGGGGCGCATACACCCAACTGCACACCGGAGGCCATTGGCGCGCAGCTTGCCCAATCGCTGGAGCGCTTGCGGATTTCGATGGCGCCCATCTACATCATGCACCGGGACAATCCGGATGTGCCGGTGGGAGAGTTCGTCGATGCGCTCAATGTGTTGCGCGGCAAGGGCTTGATCGGCGTCTACGGCGGTTCGAACTGGACGATGGAGCGCTTTGAGGCGGCGCGGGTCTATGCGGTGGCGCGTGGGCTTCAGCCGCTCACCATCCTCAACAACAATTTGTCCTTGGCGGAAATGGTGAAGCCGATCTGGGCGGGGTGCATATCCTCGCACGTGCCAGCAACGCTGAACTACCTGCGCAAGACTGGAACGGCGCATTTCAGCTGGTCATCGCAGGCGAGGGGCTATTTCCTTCCCGTCGAACTGCGCAACCGCCTGCCCGAAGACACCGGGCCTGAGGCTTGCTTTGGCAGCGAAGCCAATGCGGAACGGCGGCGGCGGGCGGAAGAGCTGGCTGTGCGACGCGGCGTGACGCCCAACAATATCGCGCTGGCCTGGGTGCTGGCCCAGGCATTTCCATCCTTCGCGCTGGTGGGCTCGCGTAATGTCGAAGAAATCGACAGCACGCTGCCGGCTGTCTCTTGCGAACTCTCGCCGGATGAAGTGGCGTGGCTCAATCTTGATCGGCAAGATCCCTTGGCCGGATAAAGCGTTCCAGCTTGCCTGTGCCCTCGGCAATGGCTGCCCATTCATTCGCATCAAAGGTGAC
>JAIBJH010000339.1 GCA_020029455.1 Hyphomicrobiales bacterium | reverse complement strand
TGGGCATTGTCTTTGCCGCCGTCCTGATCATGGGCTCATTCGAACTTTTCCGCGAGCTTGGTTTCCTTCAAAGGATCCTTCCGGAAGGTGTGGAACCCGTCCAGTTCCGCATGCTGTTCGTGGGCCTTGCGATGGTACTGATGATGCGCTGGCGGCCGCGCGGTCTCGTCACCCGGCGTGATCCGACCGTATATCTCAAGGAGAAGAAGGCTGTGTCTGCCGATCTCGTTTCCCAAGGGCATGGTTGATGTCGGAAAACTGGTCCAGTGACCCGGAACTTCGGGTTGAACACCTCACCATGCGTTTCGGCGGCCTCACCGCCATCGGCGATCTTTCCTTCGATGCCGGACGCAAGCAAATCACTGCGTTAATCGGTCCTAACGGCGCCGGCAAAACCACCGTTTTCAACTGCATCACCGGTTTCTACAAGCCGACTGAAGGCATGATCATCCATCGCCACCCCGGCGGGCGCGAATTCTTGCTGGAGCGTATGGATGATTTTCGCATCACGCAGCATTCCAAGGTGGCTCGCACATTTCAGAACATCCGCCTCTTCGGCGGTATGACCGTTCTGGAAAACCTCATGGTTGCCCAGCACAACGTTCTGATGAGAGCGTCGGGCTACACGATTGGCGGGTTGTTGGGTAGCGGCCACTTCAAGAAACGCGAAGCTGAAGCCATCGAACTGGCGAAGTACTGGCTGGACAAGACGGGCGTTGTCGACAGGGCGGACGACGCGGCGGGTGACCTGCCCTATGGCGCCCAGCGCCGCCTTGAAATTGCGCGAGCCATGTGCACTCGCCCCCGCCTTCTATGCCTCGACGAACCGGCGGCTGGTCTGAATCCGCGCGAGTCCGAGGAACTGAACAAGCTTCTCATCTCCATCCGCGATGAACACGACATGGCCATCCTGCTCATCGAGCACGACATGAGCGTTGTCATGGGCATTTCAGACCATATCGTGGTGCTGGACTATGGCCGCAAGATTTCCGATGGCACGCCAAACCATGTGAAGAATGATCCTGCCGTTATCCGCGCCTACCTGGGCGTCGAGGACGAACAGGAAGAACCTATCGCTCAAAAGCTTGTCGCCGAAGGCTTGAAGGTGCACGAGAAGGAAGGGCCTGCGCCTCGCAAGCCGGCACGGCGCACAACACCTGCCGCCAAGAAGGGGACGCGCAAATGAGCGAAGCACTCCTCACCGGCACTGGCATTGAAACCTTCTACGGAAAGATTCAGGCGCTCAGGGGCATCGACTTCGAAGTTCACAAGGGCGAAATCGCGACCCTCATCGGCTCCAACGGCGCCGGCAAATCAACGCTGATGATGACGATCTTTGGCACGCCACGGGCCCGCGCCGGAAAGATCATGTTCGACGGGCAGGATATTACGGCACTGCCGACCCACCAGATCGCCCGTATGGGTATTGCCCAGTCGCCGGAAGGCCGCCGCATCTTCCCTCGAATGACCGTGCTGGAAAACCTGCAGATGGGGGCTACGGTTAATGACATGAAGTTTTTCGACGAGGATGTCGCCAACGTCTACAGGTTGTTCCCCATCCTTGAGCAACGCTCAGGCCAGCGCGCCGGTACGCTCTCCGGCGGCGAACAGCAGATGCTGGCCATCGGGCGCGCCCTCATGGCCCGCCCAAAACTGCTCCTGCTTGACGAGCCTTCCCTGGGGCTTGCCCCAATCATCGTGCGGTCGATTTTCGCAGCCATCAAGGAACTGAATGAAACCCGGGGCCTCACCGTCTTTCTGGTCGAGCAGAACGCCTTCCACGCCCTCAAACTGGCCCACCGGGCCTATGTGATGGTCAACGGCAAGATCACCATGAGCGGCACGGGCAAGGAACTTCTGGCGCGGCCCGAAGTGCGTGCCGCCTATCTGGAAGGAGGACACTGATGTCCCTTTTCCTGGAACATGGAGGCGCCTCGGGCCTTGTCCAGTTCCTTGTCTTCACGGTCATTCTGGGCGGAGGAGCTGCTTACCTTGCCGGCCGCGCCCTGGCTTTGGGCTGGAAGTCCGCCGGTCTGCTGATCTTTTACATGGTCATTTTTACGGCCGGGCTTCGTTTCCTGGATTTCGCACTCTTTGAGAGTGAGTTGCTGTCATTGAAATATTACCTCAGCCACGGCTTGATCGTCGTGGCGCTTGCCCTTCTCGGCTACCGGCTCACCCGCGTCAGCCAGATGGTCACCCAATATCCTTGGCTCTACGAACGCTCCGGACCCCTTTCCTGGCGGAGTAAAGGATAACCCCATTGCGAAGGGGCATTGTCTCAATTGCCCCTTCCCAATCTTGCGCCTTTGGGCTTTGATACCGCCCCAAGGGGCATGACCCCGAAACTGAATGAGTATTCTCAGGGAGAATGTTATGAAGAAATTTATCCTGTCGGGCATTGCCATCAGCTTTGCCGCGGCTCTGTCGGCCACCAGCGCGCTGGCTGATGTAACAATCGCAACCGCCGGTCCGATCACAGGCGATTTGGCTGCACTCGGCGAGCAATATAAGCGCGGCGCCACCATGGCTGTTGCCGACCTCAACGCCGCTGGCGGCGTAAATGGCGAGAA
>JAIBJH010000010.1 GCA_020029455.1 Hyphomicrobiales bacterium | reverse complement strand
CGATCCCAAGTCGCATCCGGCATGGACAGGTGGTCAGCAGACCATCCTGGATCGCGGCGGGCGCGTGTCGCGCTTCAATCAGAAATTCAGCTTCCTCAAGAAGTGAGATTGCCTTCTTGAATGCGAAAAGCCCGGCTTCAGGCCGGGCTTTTTCGTTTGGAAGGGCTACAGCAACCGACGGTCAATTGAACTTAACTGACCGTCGATAAGGTGCAATGGGTGCGCCCTCGCCAATATCTGAAAGGCTGACACGGGATTTCTGGCGGGTGGCATCGTCGGGCTTCACTTCTCCCGTGGCGATGGCGCGCTGCAGAAGAAGCCAGGAGGCGAGCTGCATCAGCCGCGTCGTCAGGCGCATGCTCTCGGTGGCATAGGCAATGGCGCCACTCCGGTCCAGCGCCCGGCTGTCACCGCGGCCTTCGCCATCGAGATAATTGGCTGTTTCTTCAACAAGGCTCATGCCCTGCTTGAAGACCCGCTCAAACTGTTCAGAGCTGCTGAAGCGCGCAAAGAAGTCTACGGTGCTGCTTGCCGTGTTGCGCATGTCACGCATCATTAACTGTTCCTTACCCACTCTACTCAATTTTTAGCACCGTGGTTGATCATATTCAGGACCCGGAAGAGGTCAAGGTCCCGAATCAAATTCTCTTGTGGGTATTGAGCAAGATTGGGGCCAGCGGCTGCGGCGCCAAAAAAAAGCCGCGCAAAGGCGCGGCTTTGAGTTCTAACAGGGAGGCGTCAAACAGAGTGGACAGAAACCACTCAAAGATATTCGGCCAAAACCGAATAAGCCCAAAGTAAATGTTAACGATTACCAAAAGGTTAACGGTTCAGAATTTATTGTCTATGCGGGCGCTCGGCGGCTTCAGGACTTAAAAAAGGCATCTGCCGCCGATTTGGAGGCGGTTTTCCTGTCAATTTCCGCCTTGAGGCGGGCAATCTCCGCCTCCAGCATGGTCACGCGCTGGTGCAATTCTTCGATACTGACCATGTCGAGATTTTCGCCGAGCACATGGGCGGATTTGGGCTTGGGGCGTTCCTCTTCTTCCATCTTGCGCCTCCTGATGGGCGTGCCATGGTGCCCCGGGTGAAGAGCAAGAGCAAGCCGGAGCAACGAACTTGGAAATGATGACGGCCATTGCCATTAGGGAGCCCGGTGGCCCGGAGGTGCTTGTGCCAGAACGGGTGGCGGTGCCCCAGCCTGGCACAGGGCAAATTCTGATTAAGGTTGCCGCAGCCGGCGTCAACCGTCCTGACATTTTGCAGAGGCTCGGTGGCTATCCGCCACCGCCTGGTGCGCCATCAACACCGGGGCTTGAGGCTGCGGGTAAAGTGGTGGGTGTGGGCGAAGAAGTCCGGCGCTATCGCGTGGGAGATAAGGTCTGCGCCTTGGTGCCGGGAGGCGGCTATGCGGAACATTGCGTGGCGGCAGAGGACAATGCACTTCCCATTCCATCAGGCCTCTCGATGGAGGAAGCTGCCGGCATTCCCGAAACCTATTTCACCGTCTGGACCAATGTTTTTCAGCGTGGGGCGCTGAAAGCGGGAGAGACCTTGCTGGTCCATGGCGGCACAAGCGGCATTGGCTCCACGGCCATCATGCTGGCCAAGGCCTTTGGCGCGGAGGTTATCGCCACTGCGGGAAGCGATGAGAAATGCGCGGCCTGCCTCAAGCTTGGCGCTGACCGTGCCATCAACTACCGCACCCAGGACTTCGCCGAAGTGATGAAAGAGGAGAAGCTGGAAGCCAATGTCATTCTCGACATGGTGGGCGGTGACTATGTGGCGCGGAACCTCAAGGTTGCCGCGATGCACGGACGCATCGTTCAGATCGCCTTCCAGAAGGGCTCCAAAGTGGAGGCCGATCTTTTGCCGGTGATGCTGAAACGGCTGACCTATACCGGCTCCACCTTGAGGCCGCGCAGCGTGGCGGAGAAGGCAGAAATCGCCCGTGAACTTGAGGCCAAGGTCTGGCCGCTTTTGGCTCAGGGTAAGTGCAAACCCATAATCCATGCCCGCTTTGCTCTGGCCGAGGCTGCCATGGCCCATGCCCTGATGGAAAGCAGCGCCCATGTGGGGAAAATAATCCTCATTCCTTAGCTTTCCGGAATCCGTTGCAAGTGGGGCACTTCTCGCCTATATGGCGGGCATTCCCGACAATTTACTGTCAAAAGCGTTGGAACCCCTGGAAAGGTTCCGCAGGAGGAAAAATTCATGTCCCATGCCCCGTTGATGCCCAAGGCCACCGCCGTCTGGCTGGTTGAAAACACCACTCTGACCTTCAAACAGATCGCCGACTTCTGCCACATGCATGAGCTGGAGGTGAAAGGCGTTGCCGATGGCGATGTGGCGCAGGGCGTGCGCGGCCTTGATCCGGTGACGGGTGGCCAGCTGACCCGTGAGGAAATCGTAAAAGGCGAGGCTGATCCGGAGTACAGGCTGCAACTTCTGGAATCGAAGGTTGATGTCAAGGTCAAGACGTCGACGGCGGGCCCCCGCTACACGCCAGTGTCGCGGCGCGGCGACAGGCCGGACGCCATCCAATGGCTGCTGCGCTATCATCCGGAGCTTCCGGATTCGGCGCTGATGAAACTTGTGGGAACCACAAAGCACACCATCAATGCGGTTCGTGAACGCTCGCATTGGAATGCCCAGAACATCAAGCCGGTCGATCCGGTGTCGCTGGGACTATGTTCGCAGCTTGATCTTGACTTCGCCGTCCAGAAGGCCGCCAACAAGGGCAAGAAGATGAGCGGCGATGCGGCGGTGGTGCGCACGCTTATTCCGGCTGCCGAAGTTGAAGGCACCGAAGCCTACAAGGCGGCGCAGGAAGCGAAGGCTGCGGAGGCCGAAGCGGCAGAGCCTGCCTCAGCGGCCAGGGAAGGCGGCGACATTGACGCCGATTCCGTTTTCGCCAAGCTCAAGGGACTTAAGGTCGAAAGCCAGGAATAGGCCGTGCGTATTCTTGTTGTCGGATCGGAAGGAACTGTGGGGCAGGCGGCCATTTTCGATTTGCGCAAGAGGCATGAAATTGTTTCGGCGGGACGCAACTCCGGCCAGCATCGCGTGGATGTCATGGATGAAGCTTCGGTTGCCGCTCTGTTCAAGGCGTGTGGTGCCATTGATGCGGTGATTGTGACGACCGGCCATGGTCATTTTGGCCCGGTGGCTGAGATGACGCCATCGCAATACCGCAAGGGCATTGATGACAAGCTGATGGGGCAGATCAATGTGGCGCTTACAGCCATCCGTCACGTCGGGGATGGCGGCTCCATCACGCTGACAAGCGGCGTTACCAACCGGGATCACATCCGCAGCGGGGCCAATGCCGCTTCGGTTAACGGCGCGATTGATGAATTCGTCAGGGCCGCAGCCATTGAGATGCCGAGGGATCTTCGTATCAATTCGGTAAGTCCCGGCCTTCTTGAGGCTTCCGTCAAGAAATATGAGGGCTTCTTTCCGGGACATGCGCCAGTGCCGGCCGAGCGCGTCGGTCTTGCCTACACCAAAGCTGTAGAAGGCGCGCTCAACGGCCAGGTGATCAAGGTCGACTAGGCCTAACGCCTACAATCATCATTTTTGAATCTCAGTCACCGAAGCGTGATCAGAATCAACTTGAATTCTTACAATGTAAGATATAAGCAAATAGTATGCCTTACAGTGTAAGGTACGACAAGAGGAGAACGCCATGACCAAGACATTGAAATTACTGTTTGCCGCTGGGATGACCAGCATTGCTTTGATGGCGGCGGTGCCGTCGCAGGCAGACGACATGATGTCGCCGGAAGCCGTCTATGCCGATATCGAGAAAACCTTCGGGGCGGTGCCGAGCTTCGTGAAGGCCATCCCGAAGGCTGCCCTGCCGGGCGTGTGGCAATTGACCAAGCAACTGGAGCTTTCGGAGAAAACCGCATTGCCGCCCAAGACAAAAGCGCTGATCTCGCTCGCCGTGGCGGCACAGATTCCATGCGAATATTGCATCTATGCGGATACGCTTGCAGCCAAGCGGGCGGGGGCGAGCGATGAAGAAATTGCCGAAGCCGTCGCCATGGCGGGGCTTACCCGCAATATGAGCACCATCTTCAACGGACTGCAGGTCGATCTTACCCAGTTCAAGAAGGAAATGGGAGGCAGCTGAGATTGCAACCGGAGCGCCACTCAGGCATTGAAGTCAGATGCCGCGCAAGCGCAAGACAAGGCCACGCAGTCAGCTCAGCGCCCCGCGCATTGTTGCCGAGGCGCTGAACCTCATTGATGCGAAGGGACTTGAAGGTTTCAGCTTCCGGGTGCTGGCAAAGAAGCTCGGCTGCGAAGCCATGAGCATCTACCATTATTTTCCGAGCAAGACGCACCTGTTCGACGCACTCGTTGATCAATGCATTGCGGAAATGGACTTTGCGGTGTCCGGCGACACTTGGTTGGACCGGCTCAGGCACATCGCCTATGAGTTCCGTGCGGTGGCGCTGCGGCACCCAGGGTTTTTTCTCTACTTTGGAATCTACCGGATGAATTCCAGGAAAGCTTTGGGCTTTCTCGAGTTCCTGCTGCGCCCGTTCGAGGAGTCCGGTCTCGATGATGAAACACAGGCACGCCATTTTCGTGCCGTGGGTTACTACCTCATTGGGGCGGGACTGGAGGAAGCCATGGGCTATGCCAAGGGCCCTTCCGCGGCAGAACCCGTTTCCAACGAGGATGCGGCGCGCGACTTTCCGGCCGTGGCGCGACTCGGCAAATTTTTTTCGACAGACCACCATGAACGCATATTCGCGCATGGACTCGAAGCATTGCTGTCCAAGTTGGAAGCAGACGCGAAGGCAGCTACTCCTTGACTGCCACCGTGTAATTGAGCGGCATGCGACCACCATCGGCGTAAATCACCTGGCCGGTGACGTAGCTCGCATCATCACTTGCAAGAAAAGCCGCGATTGAGGCGATTTCTTCCGGCTCGCCGACGCGGCCCAAGGGCGTGCGTGAGAGGGCGCGATTCATGGCAGCCTTGTCCTGCAATGTTCCTGTGAGCATAGCGGTGCGGATAGAGCCGGGGCCGATGGCGTTGACGCGGATGCCGTGAGGCGCAAGCGCCAAGGCGGAAACGGCGGTCAACTGTTTCACACCGCCCTTTGACATTGTGTAGGGGGCGATTGACGGAATGGCGAGCGTGTCATTGACCGACGACATGTTGACGATGACGCCGGGTTTTCTGCCTGCTTCCACCTGCTTTACCATCTGGCGGGCTGCGCCTTGCGTGAGGAGAAAGGCGCCCTTGAGATTGATGGCGATCACCTTGTCGAAATCCTCTTCGGTGATCTCAAGAAAATCCTTGGCGATAGAAATGGCGGCATTGTTTACCAAAATATCGATGGCGCCGTGGGCCTTCACGACGGAGGAAATCACCGAAGCAATGTCGGCAGGTTTTGAAACATCGCAATGAATGTAGTTTGCGTTGAGGTGCTGAGCCGCTGAGGCGCCTTCTCCATCGAGAACATCGGCAATTGTAACGATGGCGCCTTCCTCCACCAGCCTTTTGGCAATGGCAAGGCCGATGCCGCGGGCGGCGCCGGTGACGAGGGCGACACGGTTCTTCAGTTTCAAATTTAACTCCTAGTTAGCGTGGAAATTCGACGTCTGAGTTTCGAGCATCACGGACATGAATGACACGTGGCGGGGGCGCGAGAGACTGCCTAGAATTGTGCCGACCACATCCTTATTGGTGATCCAGCTTTCAAGCCCGCGCTCTTCTTCCCAGTCAGGTTTGTTCAATGGCGAGATGTCGAGGATGTTCGGGGGGTAGATGGCGGTGATGCGCACGCCTGTTCCGCGCAGTTCCTGGCGCAGCGCGTCGTTGAAACCTGCCTGGCCATGTTTTGAGGCCACATAGGCAACCGAGGCGCCCTGCAGGGCCACATTGTGCATCCCTGAGGTTGAGATCATGTTGATGATGTCGGGTTCCTTGGAGGCCTTGAGCAAGGGCAGGAGGCCGCGCGTCAGAAGCAATGTGCCGGTAACATTGGCAGTGATGGTCTGGGCGATCGACAGGGCATCGTGGCTGTCCATGGGGCCCGAAAGCCAAGTGGCGCCATTGTTCACAAGGATGTCGAGGGGGCGTTTTTCATCGCGCCATTTCTTGGCAAAGAGCGTCACCTGGGAAATGTCGGCGAGATCCATGGGGATCGTCTCCGGGGCCGTGCCAGTCCGCAGCCGGATCGATTCCGCCAGTGAATAGAGATTTTCAGGCGTGCGGCCGGAGATGGTGACTTTGGCCCCGAGGTCGGAAAACACCACGGCCATGGCAGCACCCAGCCCGCGGCCAGCGCCGGTGATGAATACATGTTTGCCGGAAACCGGGTTGCTCATTCCTCGTCCTTAATGGGCCTTGTCCTCAATAAGTGTCGGCTGATTGCACCATGCGGGCAAACGCCGCGATGATCAATGCCGCGATGACGGTAAGGCAAAGACTCCATTGCAATGTTGTGTACTCTGCTACAATTCCGATTAGGGGCGGGCCAGCGAGGAAGCCAGAGTATCCGAGGCTGGTGACTGCGGCGATGCCGCGGCCCGGCGCATCGGGTTCCAACCTGCCGCCACCGGCAAAGAGGACCGGTGCAACGTTGCCGATGCCAAGGCCACCTACCAGAAATGCCGCCATGGCAATCCAGACGGACGGTACAAAGAGCGCGACGGCTGTTCCCGCAGCGGTCAACACGGCGCTGACCCAGACCATTCGCACCGCTCCGAAACGAAGACGCAGCCCGTCTCCAGAGAAGCGGGCGACAGCCATGCCTGTCTGATAGAACCCAAAAGCATAGGCGGCGGTTGCCACATCCACTACGAGACGCTCACGCAGCATAATTGCGGCCCAGTCGGCGACCGATCCTTCAATCATCAGGGCGAGGAAACAGAGAAGGCCTAGCCCGATGGTGGCGCGGGTTGGCATGGCGAAGTGGCTGCCGGAGAGTCCCTTGTCGACGTGGGCCGGCAATAGCAGCGGGATTGCGGCGGCGATGCCCACAGCCCCCAGAATGCTGATGGTGATGAGCTGAACGCCGGGGCCCACCACGCTCATCCACCAGGCGCCGGCAAGCGTTCCGGCCGCAGCGCCAATGCTGAAGGCGCCGTGGAAGGACGACATGACGGGGCGCTTTAAGGCCTTCTCGGCTGCAAGGCCGTGGGCGTTCATGGCCACATCCATGCTGCCCACGGATGCGCCAAGGAGGATGCCACCGATGGCAAAGACTGTAAGCGAATCCGCCAATGCCGGAACAAAGAGAAACGCGGCGAAACACACTCCCATGATCCAGCTTACCCGCGCGCTGCCGAATTTGTTTATCGCGGCGCCAGCAATAGGCATGGAAATAACAGCGCCTAAGGCAAATGAGAGAAGCGCCAAGCCGAAGATGCCTGGCCCGACCGCCAGCCGCTCCTTAGCGAGGGGGATGTGTGTGACCCAGCCGCCCAGCATGATGCCGTGGAACAAAAACAACATGAGCACGGCGATGCGCGCCGTTTGGGGAGAATGCATGAGTGCGGATTGCCTTCAGGATGGGTCGGGCGTGTTTAGGCAATCGCAGATGGCTTTGGAAATAGATTCTGCTGACACATACCGGCACTGCAACGGTTGAATGATAAGGCGGATTTTGGTCTAAGCTCGTCATGACCGCAATCACAGCCAGCCCCCATGCCATCATTTTCGTGCTTGTCACCGTGTTCCTGGACATGGTGGGCTTCGGCCTCATCATGCCAGTGCTGCCGGCGCTCATCGAGGATGTGGGGCATATGGACATTGCGGATGCGGCGCTGATCGGCGGCTGGCTGTTTTTTGCTTTCTCACTGACGCAGTTCCTGTTCGGTCCGATGATGGGCAATCTTTCGGATGCCTTTGGGCGGAGGCCCCTGCTGCTTCTGGCGGTGTTCGGACTTTTTGTGGACTATCTCTTGATGTCCTTTGCGCCCAATCTGTTTTGGCTGTTTGTCGGGCGCGCTTTCGCGGGGCTGTGTGGCGCATCCTATGTCATCGCCAATGCCTATATCGCGGACGTGACGGCGCCTGAAGAGCGGGCCAAGGCGTTCGGCATGGTGGGGGCGGCCTTTGGCCTGGGTTTCGTGATCGGGCCTGCCATCGGCGGCATGCTGGGCGAATATGGCCCACGCGTTCCCTTCATGGTGGCGGCTGCCATTTCAGCGGCCAATCTTGTCTATGGCTATTTCGTCATCCCTGAAACGCTTGATGCTGGCAAGCGGCGGGCCTTCGAACTCATTCGTTCCAATCCATTTGGCACATTCAGGGTGTTCAAGACCTATCGTAACGTGCTTCCCTTATGTGTCGTGATGTCGATCTATTTCTTTGCCTCGTCCATCTATCCCGCCATCTGGCCGTTCTGGGGTATAGCGAAATTTGGCTGGAGCGAGTGGCTGATCGGGCTCTCGCTGGCGGCTTTCGGCGTCGTCACAGCGGTTTTCCAAGGCGTATTGACCGGCCCAGCCGTGAAACTGTGGGGTGAAAGCAAGACCGCCCTTATCGGACTCATATCGGCCTGCATTGCAGTCATCGGATATGGCTTTGCCCCGGGACTTCTGGTGGTGGTGCTTCTGTTCATTGTTCACGGGCCGGAGGGCTTTGTGCATCCGATGCTGACGGCGATGATGTCCAAGGAGACGCCGGAAAACGCGCAAGGCGAATTGCAGGGTGGCATTTCATCAATCATGGCCATCACCATGCTGTTGGGCACCGTCTTCTTTGCGCAGATTTTTGGCTACTTCCTGCAGCCCTATGCACCCTTCGTCTCGCCGAATGTGGCTTTCTTTGTTGCCGGAGCGCTACTGGTGGTGACACTTGTGTTGTTCATCGCGGTGCGAAACAAGCACGCGCCATTGCGTTAACGCAATGTTCACCATCACTGCCTCATTCGCTTCTCGTCCTTAACGGGATTTAAGACTTTGGGGACCTATGACGGCGTAACGCCGAAGGCCCGAAGATGAGCGACGTTTCCACTTCATTGCCGCAAGTTGCGACCAATGGCCCTTTCAAGGCGCTATTTTTGAAGGGCGTTGCGGCGCAGGCAATCTTTTTCGGCATCGCACACATCTATCTCTTGGCGTTGGTTGTTTCCTATGCGCTGTTTCCACCTGCGAGCGGCGGCTCAGCACTGGAAGTCCTGGCGGGCATCGCCACCAGCGCCGTGCCAATTGCACTTTTTGCCGTCGTGCTGCGCGAACTCTTCACAATGGTGCGGACCGAGCGCCCGGCCAGCCCGACAAAGCGGCTGGTGCAAAGAGTGGGGGCCGTGCTCAAGGATCCCCATCGCATGGCCGTGGGGCTTCCGATGTTCCTTGCCTTTGCGCTTTTCATGTTCGTCTTCACCACATTCAAGGGGCAGATCACGGCCATGGTGCCGTTCTCCTGGGATCAGGCTTTCGATAGATGGGATCAGGCCCTGCATCTCGGAATGAGGCCATGGGAAATCTTGCAGCCCATTTTGGGTTCCGGTCTTGCCGTCTTCCTGCTCAATATGAACTACAATTCTTGGTTCATGGTGATGAACCTGTTCCTCGTTCACTTCGCCTTCTATGCGCTGCCCAGCGAAGAGCGCACGCGTTTTTTCCTCACTTTTTTTGCTTTGTGGATGGCAGGCGGCACCCTGCTTGCCACGGTCTTTTCATCAGCTGGCCCTTGCTACTTCGACGAGCTCGGCCTTGGCAGCGATTACGGCCCGCTGATGCAGCGTCTTGGCAAAATCAATGAGGCCTGGCCTATCTGGGCGCTCGGCACACAGGACATGCTGTGGTCGTTCAAACAGCAAGGCTCGGCGCTAGGCGGCGTTTCGGCGATGCCTTCCATGCATAATGCGACTGCGTTGCTCTTCATTTTTGCAGTGTGGGCAAGGGGTGGGGCGCTGCGATGGCTTGTCACCGCCCATGGGGTACTGATCTTCCTCGGCTCCGTCATGTTGGGATGGCATTATGCAGTTGATGCTTATTTGTCCTTCGCGCTGACGATCATCTGCTGGTTCGCCCTGAAACCTGTGGCGCGTTGGTGGCATGCAAGGCCTGCCGTTTCATCCTTTGACGAAGCTATTGCACTGCCGAGGACTGCATGAGCCACGCCACGCCAGAGACGATTGTTCATGCACCGGTACAGCGCAGTTTTCTGCCGCTGCTCACGCAGAGCTTTCTGGTGCAGTGGCCATTCTACATTGTGGCAGTGGCCTATGCGCTGACGACCTACATTCTGCTGGCGGACATTCCGAGCTACACGCAAGCGCCGATCAAGAATCTCGCCATTGGCATCATCACGCTCACCATTCCGGCAGGTCTTGTCGCCATCTTCTTCTTCCGGCTCCTGCAATATGTGCTGGTGCTGAAGCCGGAGAGCCCGGTGAGACAGATGAAAGAGGATGTGGTTGGGCTGTTCCGCAAGCCGGCGCCGTTCATCCTGGCGCTGCCGCTGCTGCTTGCCATGATCATCTTCAACAAGGGCATGCTGGAACTGAAACCCATGATCCCGCTGGTGAAGCCGTTCACCTACGACACTATGTTTGTGGAATGGGACAGGGCGCTGCATTTCGGATTTGACCCTTGGGTGCTGCTGCAACCTGTCATCGGCCACGACATCATCACTTTCATCTTCAACATGGCCTATAATTTCTGGTTTTTGGCGCTGTTCGGCACATTCATGTGGTTCGGTTTTGCGCGCCATGCTTCCGTGGTGCGCACGCAGTTTTTCCTTTCCTACATGCTATGCTGGTGGATCGGCGGCGGATTCCTCGCCGTTTATTTCTCCTCGGCGGGGCCTGTTTATTATGGGCTTCTCGGTTATTCGCCCGATCCTTTCGCGCCGCTTATCGCCTATCTCAAGGACGTGGACAGCCGCATTCCTATCTGGGCGCTGGATGCGCAAGCTGTGCTGTGGGATGGCTATCAGGGCAAGGTGACGCCCATCGGCATCTCTGCCTTTCCTTCCATGCACAATGCCTCCGCCGTGCTGTTTGCGCTGGCGGTTTTCCGTGTCAACCGGACGGCGGGCATTTGTTTTGCGGTCTATGCAGCCATGATCCTCGTGGGGTCTGTGCATCTGGGCTGGCACTATGCGATCGATGGCTATGCGGCCATTGCGCTGGCGCTGGCCTGCTGGTGGCTGGCCGGATTTATGGCGCGCTGGCACGGAAACCTGCCGTCGACAATGCGTCTCAATGAGTCGCTGGCGCGGCTTTGATTTATCGAGCGATTGGATTAGGGTTTTCCAAAAATGAGGAAACCCCATGTCTGCCTATGACCGCGATCTTGACAAGAATGCTGCCAATTTCCAGCCGCTGACGCCGCTCTCCTTCTTGCAGCGCGCCGCCGCCGTCTTTCCCGAGCGCACGGCGATCATCCACGGCAAGACGACGACAAATTATGCAACATTCTATGAGCGTTGCCGGAAGTTGGGATCCGCGCTTGCCAAACGCGGCATTGGCAAGGGTGATTCAGTGTCGGTGCTATTGGCCAACACACCCGCCATGCTTGAGTGCCACTATGGGGTGCCGATGACCAAGGGCGTTGTCAACACACTGAACACCAGGCTCGATGCTGCAACGATTGCGTTTTCGTTGGACCATGCCGAAGCCAAGGTCTTCATCGTCGACAAGGAACATTCGGCTCTTGCCGCCGCTGCCTTGGCGCAATGCAAGGCAAAGCCGCTGGTCATCGACTATGTCGATCCGGAATTCGAGGTGGAAGGAAAGCGCGTCGGCACAGAGGACTATGAAGTCTTCGTGCAGTCAGGCGATGCAAGCTATCAATGGCACTGGCCCGGCGATGAGTGGGACGCGATTTCTCTGAACTATACCTCAGGCACCACAGGCAATCCGAAAGGAGTTGTCTATCATCATCGCGGGGCATCGCTTCTGGCGCAGGGCAATGTGCTCACTGGCAACATGCCGAAACATGCGGTTTATCTGTGGACGCTGCCCATGTTCCACTGCAATGGCTGGTGCTTTCCCTGGTCTATCTCGGTGATTGCGGGAACGCATGTCACCTTGCGCTGGGTGCGCTCCAAGGCCATCTGGGCGGCACTCGATGACCACAAGGTAACCCATCTTTGCGGTGCGCCAATCGTCATGTCGACAATTCTCAATGCGCCGGAAGAAGAGAAGCGCAAGCTTTCTCAGCAGGTGGAATTCTTCACTGCTGCCGCACCGCCGCCCGAAGCCGTGCTTGCCGCAATGGCGGAGGCTGGCTTCAATGTCACGCATCTCTATGGACTGACGGAAACCTATGGCCCCGCAGTTGTGAATGACTGGAAGGAAGAATGGCAGGCGCTGGCCGGGCCGCAGCGGGCGCAGAAGAAAGCGCGGCAGGGTGTGCGCTATCATGCGCTGGAAGACCTCACCGTCATGGATCCTGAAACCATGAAGCCCGTTCCTGCCGATGGCGAGACCATGGGCGAGGTGATGTTCCGCGGCAATGTGGTGATGAAGGGCTATCTCAAGAACCCCAAAGCCACGGGCGATGCCTTTGCGGGTGGCTGGTTCCATTCGGGCGATCTCGGCGTCATGCACCCCGATGGCTATATCCAGCTCAAGGACCGCTCCAAGGACATCATCATTTCAGGCGGCGAAAACATCTCCTCCATCGAAGTCGAGGATGTTCTCTATAAGCATCCTGCCGTGCAGGCAGCAGGCGTTGTCGCCAAGCAGGATGAGAAATGGGGCGAGACCCCTTGTGCCTTCATCGAACTCAGGCCCGGCAAGACCGCAACGGCGGATGAGATCATTGCCTGGTGCACTCAGAATCTGGCGCGCTTCAAGGTGCCGCGCCATGTGATCTTTGCCGAGATCCCCAAGACCTCAACGGGCAAGATTCAGAAGTTCAAGCTGCGCGACATGGCCAAGAATGCCTGAAGCGGGCCAGCATATCCATGCTGTCACATATCTGGTGCGGGACTATGACGAGGCCATCGCCTGGTTTGTAGGAAAGCTTGGGTTCACAGTTGCGAGCGATGAACCTTTGGGCGGTGGCAAGCGGTGGGTCCTTGTTTCCGCTGAAAAAGGAAGCAATTTTTACCTTTTGTTAGCCAAGGCTGATGGCGTCGATCAGTCAGCGGCAATTGGAAAAGCTGCTGGCGGGCGTGTCGCTTTTTTTCTGCAGTGCAGAGACTTTCGCGGCACGCACCAGAGGATGAGTGCTGCAGGCGTTAACTTCCTCGAAAAGCCGCGCCACGAAACCTATGGCATCGTTGCGGTTTTCGAAGACCTTTATGGTAACAAATGGGACCTCATTGAACCCGCGCGGCAAACCGCTTCGCGTTCAATCGCTTAGTTTGCCCGAATGATCACACCCCAAGGGGCGCAATCTGCTGCGGATGTCAGGCGGCGACGTGTGTCGGCCGTTGCAGCTGGGCTATTTCATCCTTCAATTTCAACTTCTTGCGCTTGATGGCCGCGATCTCGGCGTCGGACGAGGCGGGGTGCGCCATCGCTTCCGCGAGTTCGGCTTCAAACGCCGCATGTTGTGCAAGAAGTTCACTGAGGGATGGTGAGGACATCGAAAACCTCCAAGGATTACGAAGCCGGTTCCGAAACCAGGCACGGTTCCGCAACAGGATGATGACACAGATTTGGGGTCTTGTCGAACCCCGCACAAGGGCATAGTTGATAGTTTCGCGACATGGTCATGGATCAACTGCAGCAGGTGCAACTACGGGCAAAACTGCAGAGCCTGTTGCAGGAGCATGCGGACTTGGATGTTGCAATTGCAGCCCTAGAGCAGTCCGCAACAGGCGACCAACTGCAAATCCGCCGTCTCAAGAAAAAGAAGCTTTCACTCAAAGATGAGATCACCACGATCGAGAATATGTTGATCCCGGACATTATCGCCTGATCCGGGCAATTTTTGGGTTGAGTGTTGTTCATAACCGGCAAAAGTTGAATACTTTGGCGCGATAGGCTTTAAGACGCGCCGCATGAGCCCCACTGTTGCCATCATCATGGGAAGTCAGTCGGACTGGACCACCATGAAGCACGCCGCCGAAACGTTGGATGCTCTGGGTATCGCCCATGACGCGCGCATTGTCTCGGCGCACCGCACGCCCGATAGACTCTATGCCTTTGCCAAGGGGGCAAAGGATGAGGGCTTCAAAGTGATCATCGCGGGGGCGGGTGGTGCGGCGCATCTTCCGGGCATGACAGCATCACTGACTGCACTGCCGGTGTTTGGTGTGCCGGTGGAATCCAAGGCATTGTCGGGGCAGGACTCGCTTCTTTCCATCGTCCAGATGCCGGCAGGCATTCCGGTCGGCACGCTGGCCATCGGCAAGGCGGGGGCCATCAATGCAGCGCTACTGGCGGCAAGCGTCTTGGCGCTGAATGATACGGCGCTTGCAAAACGGTTGGCGGATTGGCGGGCAAAGCAAACCGCTGCCGTGGCGGAAGCTCCCAAGGACGATTCATGAGCGGGAAGGCGCTGCCTCCAGGCTCGACCATAGGCATTCTGGGCGGCGGGCAATTGGGGCGCATGCTGGCACTAGCGGCCGCCCCTCTTGGCCTCAAGTGCCATATCTATGCACCGGAGGCTGATAGTCCCGCCTTTCAGGTGAGTGCCAATTACACAGTGGCGGATTATCTGGACGAACAGGCGCTGGCGGGCTTTGCCGCCAAGGTTGATGTCGTGACCTATGAGTTTGAGAACGTCCCCGCTCGGACAGTAGAAATTCTTGAGGCGCGGGTAGCAGTTCGTCCCGGCTCCAAGGCTCTCGCAGTGGCGCAGGACAGGATCAAGGAAAAGACGCTGGCGCGCGAGCTCGGGGCCATGACGGCGGACTTCGCCGCGGTCAATTCACTCGATGACTTGCGCGAAGCCGTTCAAAGAGTTGGCGCGCCTGGGATTCTCAAGACTACGCGCCTTGGTTATGACGGCAAGGGCCAGGCCAAGGTCAATGGCGCGGCTGATTGCGAAGCAGCCTGGAAAGCCATCAAGGGTGAGCCTGCCATCTATGAGCGCTTTGTGCATTTCGACCGCGAAGTCTCGGTCATCATCGCGCGCGATTTGGCAGGCAAGGTTGCGGCGTTCGATGTGACCGAGAACGTACACCGGAACCACATCCTTTACACTTCCACTGTTCCTGCTCGTGTCGCGCCGGAGGTTGCCAGCGAGGCCGTCTTTGTGGCGCAGCGCATGGTGGAGGCGCTGGACTATGTGGGGGTGATGGGCGTCGAGTTCTTTGTCGGCGCCGATGTGCTTTATGTAAACGAGATCGCGCCCCGCGTTCACAACTCCGGACACTGGACCATGGATGGCTGCCTGGTCTCACAGTTCGAGCAGCACATCCGCGCCGTGGCGGGCTGGCCCCTTGGTGCAACCGCGCGGCATGCCAATGTGGTGATGACCAATCTCCTTGGCGATGAGGCCGGAGTGTGGCCCGGAATTGCAATGGAACCGGAGGCGGTGCTGCACCTCTATGGCAAGGCGGAAGCCAGGCCGGGGCGCAAGATGGGGCATGTGAACCGCGTCCAGCCGCTCCGGCAATAGGTCGGAATCGCCCTCGACAGGGCCTCGACAGGGCGGGGGCCTTTGTGCTAGGAGCACGCCCACGTAATGGCCCTTCGGGGCCATTTCTACCATTTAACCCCTATTTCCGAGGTTCTTGCTTGCAAGTCGTCGTTCGTGACAACAATGTTGACCAGGCCCTGAAGGTCCTGAAGAAAAAGATGCAGCGCGAAGGCATCTTCCGTGAAATGAAGCTTCGCGATCACTTCGAAAAACCGTCCGAGAAGAAGGCCCGCGAGAAGGCGGAAGCGGTGCGCCGTACGCGCAAGCTTGCCCGCAAGAAGCTGCAGCGCGAAGGCCTGTTGCCTGCTCCGAAGAAGATCGAAAAACCCCGCCGTCCGGGCCAGGGTGCACCGCGCCCGAGCTTCTGAAATAGAAGCAATTGTGAATTCCTGAAGCCGCGAATGACCTTCGCGGCTTTTGCATTTTTAAAGCTTGCGTGCTTCGGCGAGGGCCGCGCGGAGCTGGGGCAGCAAGTCGGCATTGCCTGCCGCATACGCTCCTGCGTTAAGGGGGTCTCCTTCACCATCGACTTTCGAAATAAAGCCTCCGGCCTCACGCACGAAGATAATGCCGGCGGCCATGTCCCAGGGCTTGAGGTCATGGCACCAAGCGGCGTCAAGCCGGCCTGCCGCCACGAAGGCGAGTTCAAGCGCCGTTGAGCCGAGCACACGGACTCCCATGGTCTTTGCCTGCAGCACGGCAATCTCGTTGCGATGGCCGACATGGCCCTTCTGGCCAATGTTGGGAATGTTGGTGGAAACAAGCGCTTCGTGAAGCTGGCGCCGGGCGGCGACGCGCATGCGCTTGTTGTTCATGAAGGCGCCCTGACCTCTTTCCGAATGGAATAGTTCGTCGCTGATGGGATTGTAGGTGACGCCTGCAATAATTTCGCCTTTGCGCTCCAGCGCAACTGTCACGGCAAAGAGCGGAACGCCATGCATGAAGTTCGAGGTTCCGTCGATCGGATCAATGATGAAACGGTGATCGGGGTCGGTGCCTTTGGTCTCGCCTTCCTCTTCACCGAGGAGACCATAGCCGGGGCGTGCTTTGGCCAGTTCTTCGCGGAGCACCCGTTCACACTTCTTGTCGGCGGCGGTGACAAAGTCGCCAGGGCCTTTCTGCGAGACCTGCAGGCTGGCGATCTCGCCAAAATCACGCTGGACGCCACGGGCGGCCTTGCGGACGGCGGCAATCATCACGGTTAATGCGGGAGAATGGGACACGGTCTTTCCTTGCGTTGCGGCGCGTCCGATAGCAAGATTGCCGGAGGTTAGCCAGTGAAACGCGTCGAGGTGCCCATGAAGAAATTCGCCCTCTGGGTCTTCTATATACTGCTGGGGCTTTTCCTGGTCTTCGTGGCGGGTGGCTTCGTCCTGCCGGACAAGGCGCATGTGACGCGCTCAACCGTCATCAATGCCCCGCCGGAGAAGATCTTCGCGGTGGTTTCGGACCTTAGGCGTGCGAAGGACTGGTCGCCCTGGTTTGTGCTTGATCCCCAGATGACTGTGACTTTTGAAGGCGAGGGGGCGGGTGTCGGGCAGAAAATGAGCTGGTCCTCGCAGCATCCCAATGTGGGCACAGGTTCGCAGCAGACCATCGGACTTATCGAGAACAAGCAGGTCGTTGCGGCGCTCGATTTTGGCGAGATGGGACAGGCCACAGCGACGGTCGATCTCGCCCAGGAGGGGGCAGGTACCCGGGTGGACTGGGCGCTTGATGTGCCGCTGCGCAATATCATCGAACGCTGGTTCGGGCTCATCATGGACCGGATGGTAGGGCCTGATTTCGAGAAGGGCCTTGCCAATCTCAAATCCTATGCTGAGGCAAACTAGCTAGGGTGCGTCAGCTTCGGGCTTGAAGTTCTTGGCCTGCGCTTCGGCTTCCTTGCGCTGTTCCGGTGTGAGTTTTGCCATCATTTCATCCAGCGTGGGATCAGGGCGGCCTCCGGCGGTGGCGAGGAGATTCCATTTGGCGGCCTCGACGACATCGGCTTTGACGCCCACGCCAGAGGCATAGATCCTTGCAAGCCTGTTCTGCGCCACGGGGTGGCCCTTGTTTGCTGCGAAGTCCAGCCATTTGAGGCCGATCTCCAGATTGCGCTGCACACCTTCGCCGCGCATGACGAGCACGCCATATTCAAGGGCGGCATCGGGCATGCCCTTCACCGCAGCGCGGGAAAACCAGTCGGCGGCTGAGACTTGGTTCTTCTCGACGCCTTTACCCTCCAGATAAAGAAGGCCCAGATTATATTCGGCTTCCAAAACCTTTTGATCGGCCGCCTTGCCAAACCACAGGGCAGCCTTGCTCCAGTCAGGATCCGTGGCATAGCGGCCGGAGTAAACGAGGCCCAAATTGTATTGGGCATCGGGATTGCCGCCTTCTGCCGCCTTTTCGAGCCAGACGGCCGCCTGTTCGGGATCGGGTTCGCCAAGCGAGCCATCGAGCTGCATCATGGCCAGTGAGAACTGCGCGCCGGGATGGCCTTTCTCCGCAGCCTTGCGATACCAGTCCGCAGCTGATGCAGGATTGGCCTCTGTCGCCAGGCCCTTCTGCAGCAGTGCCCCCATCATGGCCATGGCGCGCGGATCATCGGCCATGGCCAGGGGTTCGGCGATGGCGCGAGCTTCGGCATAGTTCTTGTCTTCGAAAAGGGCGACTGCCTCTTCAAATGTAGCCGCAGCAAGAACCGGCTGCGTGAGCAGGGCCGCAGCCAGAAGCACAACAAGATGTTTCTTCATTTCATTGCCGCCACAAGCTTTGTCATCACGTCACGGGCCGACGCTTCATCCTGCCACATCTGATCGGATGGCCGGATAAAATCCGGCTTTTGCGGCGAAAGCGTGGAGAGCTGTTCACCGTCCACGGGGTCAAAGGCGACGGCCGGGAGCGATGTTACATCCTGCCACCAACCAATGATGGGTTCGCCCTGGAATTGCTTGGTCTGATTGAAGGCGACGTAGTCAACACTCGCATCCGCAGCCTCCATGGCCGCGTGGCGTGAGACACCTGCGAGAAATCCCAGGTTTTCGTTTTTGAGCGCTTTGCGGGCATCCATGAGATTTTCGAGAGTGGAGAGTTGCAGGCCATCGGCCTTGAGATGATGCACCTTGCGCGGCTCTGCGTCGCGCAGGATTACTGCGAGCCCCAGAGATTGCAATTGTTGCACGGCTTCGGGGCTGATCGATTCAGTGACAAGAATTGAAGCGCAATCAGCAGCTGCACAGGCGGCCTTGGTGCAGGCGAGCAGCAAGTTCTCAGCGATGGTATCGGGCGGGACAAGGAAGAAACGCGTGGTCATGGGAGCCGCGTCCATAGCTAGGCCATCAGCATTTGTCGAATGAAGCTTCAGGTGCCCTGCAGCCGGTCGCGGCCCGGCAGGAAGAAGGCGAGGAGGCCCAGCGCGGGCAAGAAGGACGTTGCAACGAAGACGAAGCGAAGTGAGGTCGCGTCCGCCAGTGCGCCAAGGGCCGCAGCGCCGATGCCACCCAGGCCAAATGCAAGGCCGAAGAACAGTCCAGAGATTGTGCCCACACGGCCTGGTAGCAGTTCCTGGCCATAGACTACCATGGCCGGAAAGGCTGAGGAGAGGATAAGGCCGATGGGAATGGTCAAGGCCACGGTCCAGAATTCATTGGCGTAAGGCAATGCCAACGAAAATGGCAGAGTGCCGAGAATGGAAAACCAGATCACGGTCTTGCGGCCGATGCGGTCACCGATGGGCCCGCCCGCGAATGTCCCGACCGCAATCGCGCCGAGGACAATGAAGAGATAAGTCTGGGCGCGTGAAGCCTCCGTGCCGAACCTATCCATCAGGAAAAAGGGATAGAAGCTGTGCAGGGCTGCTATGTAGACGAATTTCGAGAGCATCAGCGCCACGATAATGGCAAGGCTCAACGCCACCGTCCTGCTATCAACATTGGAGGATTTTGCGGGCTTGGGCTTGGCGGCCGTTTCCGCCAGATGATTGGTGAACCATCTCGCAACCATACCGAGGATGGAAATGGAGGCCACGGCGAGAAGGGCAAACCACAGGATCATGTGTTGGCCGTGAGGCAGGATGAAGAAGGCCGCGCATAACGGACCTAACGAAGTGCCGACATTTCCGCCGACTTGAAAGATCGATTGCGCCATGCCGTAACGCCCGCCTGCGGCAAGGCGCGAGACGCGGGAAGCGTCGGGGTGGAACATGGCAGAGCCAATGCCAATAGAAACGGCGGCAGTGAGGAGCAGCGGATAGTTGGGTGCTAGCGCCAAAAGGATAAAGCCCAACAGCGTGAAGGCAGGGGCCAGCGGCAGGATCGCAGGAAGCGGATGGCGGTCGGTGTAGCTGCCGATAAAGGGCTGCAGCAGCGAGCCGGTCATCTGGAAGGCGAAAGTCATCAGACCCACTTGCGTGAAGGTCAGTGCATAGTTTTCGCGCAGAAGCGGATAGGACGAAATCACAATCGACTGCATGGTGTCGTTGATGAGGTGACAGCCTGCTGCCGCAAACAGGATGGCAAAGACAGTGCGGTTTGCGCTGGAAGATGGGAGGGCTGTTGCCGTCATGGGCGCTGTCGATAGGGGCTGACGGCCCAATGCGGCAAACGCCAAGATTGCAGGGCAGCTATCCCCTCATCTATGCCTTGACGCCGGACCCTGTTGCCGGTCAATTTTCGCACGATTCCGTTTCATATTCCTGTCAGTCATTAGCCGGAAAATTCGTCAGGACCGAAATCCACCATGAACCGCGGATGCATTGTCAGTTCTTCGCCGCTGGTGATTTTATCATCGATCAATTATATCATGCCGCTGGGTGTGGCCTCTGCGAGGCCGGAGCTATTTGCGGGCCGCAAGTCACTGCATCTCCTAAGCCCTGCCTGGTCGCTGCACGGGCAGTATGACAAACTGGTAGAGAATTTCGTCGACGCGGCCAAGACACTGCCGGGCGCGGAGTTCCTGTTCCTGGCAAATGAAGAGGAGGAATTTGTCGAGTTACAATCACGGGGCCTCGCGACCGTTCTGGCCAGCACATATTTGTTTGTGGACGAAAATACCTTCAGACCGATGCCGGAAGTGCCCAAGATCTACGATGCGCTCTATAACGCGACTTTTCGGACGTTCAAGAATCATCAGCTCTGCCGATGCGTGAAGTCACTGGCGCTGATTCACTACTATCACAGCAGCAAACCCGATCTGGAGGACGTGGCATATGAGCAAGAAGTGCGCAGGATTCTTGCGCACGCCAAAATTCTGAACGAGATGGGCAATGCGAATTATGCCCGTCTCTCCTTGCGTGAAGTGGCCCATGTAATCAATCGATCACGTTCAAGCCTTTGCCTTTCGGATCGTGAGGGAGCCATGAGAGCGTGCTGTGAGTCCCTCATGTGTGGAGTGCCGGTGGTGTCCATTCCGGCGGCAGGTGGGCGTATGCGCTATCTCAACTCGAGCAATTCGCGCATTGTTGAAGCAGAACCGGAGGCCGTTGCCTTGGCTGTAGAAGAGTTTGCCAGGCTCAACCCCGATGCCCAATCCATTCGGCGTGATTTCCTTTCGATCCTCGAGTTTGAGCGCCGGAACTTTTTGACAGTTGTCAATATTTTTGCGGCCCGCATTTTCGGGGTTGATGAACTGTTGAAGGATTTTTCCGTTTTCCAGGGATCAATAAACTACAAAAGCCATGAGAATTGGGAAGATCTACTGGCCGGCACTAACGGTACCCGTGCATAGTTTTCACGCGTTCGCGCGCGCGGTTTCCGCTCTGCGGAAAGCCCGGACGAGTCAGTTTTTCATCAGTGCTTTGACGCCCGGCAGTTCCTTGCCTTCCAGCCATTCAAGGAATGCTCCGCCTGCTGTCGAAATGTAGGTGAAGTCATTGGCAACACCTGCGTGGTTCAAGGCTGCCACGGTGTCTCCGCCGCCCGCGATGGAAACGAGCTTGCCCGCCCTGGTGCGAGCGGCGGCATATTTTGCGATTGCCACCGTGGCGGCATCAAAGGGTTCGGTCTCGAAGGCGCCGAAGGGTCCATTCCAGAGCAGCGTGTGGGCATTGTCGATGGCTGCCTTCACGCGGTCCACCGACATGGGGCCTACATCGAGCATCATGCCGTCGGCGGGAATGGCGTCGATGCCATAGTCATGGGATTCCGCTCCGGCTTTGAATTCTTTTGCCACAATGGCATCAACGGGGAGAATGACGGCGCAGCTTACCTTTTCGGCAGCCTGCAGGACTTCGCGGGCCGTATCTGCAAGGTCAGGTTCGGCGAGGGATTTGCCGACGCCATAGCCTTGGGCCGCAAGGAATGTGTTTGCCATGGCGCCGCCGATCACCAGGCCTTCCACCTTCTTCACCAGGTTGCCGAGAAGATCGAGCTTGGTTGACACCTTGGCGCCGCCAACAATTGCAATCACCGGCTTCTTCGGTGTTTCAAGAGCTGAGGCCAACGCTGACAATTCCTGTTCCATGGCGCGGCCGGCATAGGCGGGGAGCATATGGGCAATGCCTTCAGTGGAAGAGTGGGCGCGGTGAGCAGCGGAGAAGGCGTCATTCACGAAAATGTCGCCGAGGCTGCCGAGCATTTTGGCGAAGCCAGCGTCGTTCTTTTCTTCACCACCATGATAACGGGTGTTCTCCATCAGGATCACGTCACCGGGCTTTGCTGAAATGGTCGGAGCCTTTTGCCAGTCGGTGAAGACGAACTGCACCTTGTGATGGAGCAGTTTTTCGAGGGCCGCAGCCACGGGCTTCAGGGACATTTCAGGCACGACCTTGCCCTTGGGCCGGTCGAAATGGGCGAGGATAACGACGACGGCATTGTTGCGGAGCAGTTCCTTCAGTGTCGGCAACACGCGCTCAATGCGGGTTGTGTCGGTTACCTTGCCTTTTTCCATGGGCACATTGAGGTCAAGCCGGATGACGACGCGCTTGCCGGAAACGTTGACATCATCAAGGGTGCGGAAGGCGGGCATGGATACTCCTGGAGTGGGACAAGTATTGGATGGGGGCCCAGCGCATCGTGCGAGCAGGC
The DNA here is from genome assembly GCA_020029455.1 of Hyphomicrobiales bacterium. Lineage (GTDB taxonomy): Bacteria > Pseudomonadota > Alphaproteobacteria > Rhizobiales > Aestuariivirgaceae > Aestuariivirga. Next base: position 1,523 of record JAIBJH010000010.1, on the reverse strand, counting down.
GGAATTGCCTGCGAAGCGGAAGATGCGCCAGATTCAAAGTGCAACAGCAGCTTATCGGCGGTCAACTGGCCGCCGGCTGCTGTAGCCCAGGCAGCCTAGCGTGAAAAGGGGCATGTTAACCATGGTGGCGCCCAACGGCCTGCCAGCAACCTTAACAATTAGGATTAAGTTAACAGGTCGATAAAATTTTCGGCTTCTTCGTGATAAGCCGTCAACGATCGGGAAGATGGCTCAACCCGTTGGTCTGTTCAATTGCCGTGGCATGCGGCTTGCAGGAAACGGGAAGGAATTAAAACAACAGGGTCGGCGTAACAGCATGGACGGAAAGGCACGACAATGAATGTAGTTTCACAGGACAAGCCGGCGAGCGTGCCGAAGTACGGCAGCACAAAGTTGAGTGCCGTGAAGCGGGCTGGCCCGCCATCGCGTCCCGGTGTGCGCGTCAACGAGGCGATGATGAGCAGCGAGCGCTCAGAGGAAGTGCTGAGCAAGCTCCGCGACCTCTTGATGGGGCCCACCCAAAAACTTGCCGATGCGCGTTACAGCGAAATGGTCGACATCCTTGAAGAGCAGGATCTCTCCCAGCAGCAGAATTTCGGCGTGCTTTCGAGCCAGATCACCGAACTCGCCTCGGGCGTTGCCAAGCTCAAGACAGCCTTTGGCGATCTGCAGGGTCTCTATGAAAAGGCCAATGCCCGCCATGACCAGCAGATGGCGGAACTGCGCGACCATGTGGAGCGGGCCCTTGCCGCCCATGCGGAAGAGATGAATGCGCGGCTCAAGGCGCTATCCGACACGACTTTTGAAAGCATGAACAACACGCTTGCGACCGCCCGCCGCGATCTCGAGCAGATTTCCAATGCGGTGGAGGAACACAAGGCGGAAACCGCGACGGGCCTTGAAACGCTGAAGAGCAATTCGCAAAGGGCGCTTGACCAGCGTCTCGCCCAGTGGCGCGCCGAACGCGATGACGAGCGCGTTGACGATCTCAAAGCGGTAGCCGATTCCTTCGTCGATATCGGCCAGCGCCTCGCAGCATTGCGGGCGAGCAGCTACAAGGTTTCGTGAGGGGACTTCGATCTGGGGCGGCATTGAAGGCTTCCCACGGAAACCCAGCAGCCGATGGTCAAAGGCAAGCTTTGACCATCGGCTGTTTTTTTGCGCGAGCGGCCACAACCTCACCCGCCCCCGGATCAAGTCCGGGGGCACCCTCTCCAGAAGAGAGGGGTGAATTTGTGTCGCGGTGAGTGAGGGCCGGGCGGTCTTCACGGCGGATGAAAGAGAAAAGGTGGAGGAGAGTGCCTGTTCATGGCTTCAAACCTCGAGAATTCTCAGTAGAAAGAAAGGTGGCTGAAGCCACGATGCCACTTTCGCCCGCCGCCTTGCGGCGGATAAGCGGAAAGTGGCCACTTTGCAGTACCAGGCGCAGCGATTTTGGCCTCGGGGTCACTCTTGCAGTGCCACGGTCGACGGCGCTCCAGGGTGTTGCCACCAGTCCGTCTATCGGGATGCTCTGCGTCACT
>JAIBJH010000111.1 GCA_020029455.1 Hyphomicrobiales bacterium | reverse complement strand
CCGTGCTGCAACTGCATGCGGTCAAAAGTGCCAAATGGCCCCTCGAAGGAGAAGCTGATGCCCTTTGCTGGTTTCTGCTCCTCCGCGGAAAAGCTGGGTACCGCAAAGAGCGTCAGCGCGGCAAATGCGAGTGATGCAAGTTTCTTCATCTGTCTTCTCCGGATCACTCGGCGGGCGCCAGCTTGGGCTTGGAAAGCACATCATCTGATATCGATGATGGCAGCGACTTCGGATTCTCCAGCAATCCCAGGAGCGGCAGGATGATGAGGAAATGCACAAAGTAATAGGCGGTGAGAATCCGCGCCCAAACCACATATGCCCCTTCCGGCGGCTTCGAACCGAGGTAGCCGAGAGCCACGCAGACCACGGCAAAGATCCAGAAGAACCACTTGAACATGGGACGGTAGGCGCCGGAGCGCACCCGCGATGTATCAAGCCACGGCAGGGCAAAGAGGATGAGGATCGAACCGAACATGGCAACCACACCCATCAGCTTGTTCGGAATGGCTCGGAGGATGGCGTAGAACGGCAGATAATACCATTCGGGCACGATATGCGCCGGTGTCACCAGCGGGTTCGCCAGTTGGTAGTTGAGGGGATGGCCCAGATAGTTGGGCTGGAAGAACAGCCAGAAGGCGAAGAACAAGAGGAAGACGCCGATCGCGAAGCTGTCCTTCATCGTGTAATACGGATGGAAGGCAACCGTATCCTGCCCGCTCTTCACTTCAATGCCCGTGGGATTGCCATTTCCGGGAACATGCAGCGCCCAGATATGGAGGCCGACAACGCCAGCCAGCACGAACGGCAATAGGTAGTGCAGCGAGAAGAAGCGGCTCAGCGTCGGGTTGTCAACGGAATAGCCACCCCACAGCCAGGTAGTGACAGCATCACCGAAGAACGGAATAGCCGAGAAGAGGTTGGTAATGACCTTTGCGCCCCAGAAGCTCATCTGGCCCCAAGGCAGCACATAACCCATGAAGGCGGTCGCCATCATGATGAGGTAGATGACAACACCGATCATCCATAGAACTTCCCGCGGCGCCTTGTAGGAGCCGTAATACATGCCGCGGAACATGTGGATATAGACCGCAATGAAGAACATCGAGGCACCGTTGGCGTGCATATAGCGCATCAGCCAGCCATAGTTCACGTCGCGCATGATGTGTTCGACGGAGTTGAAGGCATAGTCCACATGCGGCGTATAGTGCATAACCAGCACGATGCCGGTGATGATCTGCACCACCAGCATGAGAGAAAGGATGCCACCGAAGGTCCACCAGTAGTTAAGGTTCTTCGGCGTCGGGAAGTCCATCACCGTGTCCTTCACCAGCGCATAAATAGGAAGGCGCTCGTGGAACCACTTTCCAAAGGCGCTCTTGGGTACGTAGGTCGAATGTCCGGCCATGTTGTTCTGTCCTGTCAGCCGATTCTGATCTTGGTGTTGCTGATGAATGCATAAACCGGCACCCACAAATTTTCCGGCGCCGGCCCTTTGCGGATGCGGCCTGCGGTATCATAATGCGAGCCATGGCATGGGCAGAACCAGCCGCCCACCTTGTGCGAGCCTTCCACCACTGCAAATTCCTTGGCCGGATTGTCACCCTGCGGCACACAGCCTAGGTGCGTGCAAACACCCATCATCACCAGGAACTGCTCGTGGTCCTTGAGGGTGCGGTTCTCATCCGTCGCCGGATCACCATCCTTGGCCACCGCGCTACGGGCGATGGGGTCTTTCAGCTCGTCCATCTTCACGGCCTTTGCCGCTTCAATCTCGGCCTTGGTGCGGTTACGGATGATGACGGGATTGCCGCGCCATTTGATGGTGACTTCCTGCCCCTCGGCAATGGGAGCAAGGTCAACTTCAATGGATGCCAGCGCACGCACCGAAGCATCCGGATTCATCTGGTGAATAAAGGGCCAGGCTGTCAGGGCTGCGCCAACTGCACCAACAGCGCCTGTCGCAATGAATAAAAAGTCACGTTTCGTGACGTCCCCATGATGGTGGCCATGGTGGTCCGTGGTCGCGGTCACTGTTCCCCTCGCTACTTTTGCCCCGCCCGCACTGCTTCGCAGCGCAGTGGCAAGCCCTTGAAATGCGGCGTATTTGACACCGCACTTGGGCGATGTCCAGCCATAGGTTGTCGCAGCGCCCAGCTTCCGCCACACTGCCGCCGCCTCTCATCAAAATATTGAAAGAACATGGAAATCGCACTCTACCAGCCGGATATCGCAGGCAATGCCGGAACCATCGCCAGGCTCTGTGCCTGCCTTGGGCTGAAGCTCACCATCATCGAACCGGCGGGCTTTCTCTGGGATGATTCCAGGCTACGCCGCGCCGGCATGGACTACCTGGACATGGCAGCCATCACACGCTCACCCTCATGGGACGACTTCATTTCCGGCCACAAAGGCCAAAGGCTAGTGCTGCTCACTACCAAGGTATGCCAAAACTATCTCGATTTCCGCTTCCGGCCCGATGACATCTTGCTGCTTGGCCGCGAGAGTTCAGGCGTTACCGATGAGGTTCATGAAAAGGTAGGCGCTCGCATCACCATCCCCATGCAGAAGGGTGCCCGCTCGCTCAATGTGGCACTCGCTTGTGCCATGATCACGGGCGAGGCACTGCGGCAGATTGGGCCGCCGGATTTCAAATGATTGCCCATTGCTTTAAGGAAACGCGGTCGCGAGGTTTGAATTGAGTTTGGAACAAGAAAAGTCTGAGGCAAAGGCGTGGTTTGAAACGCTGCAATCGCGCATCATTGCAGATCTCGAAGCCATCGAGAAAGAAGCCGGGAGCGGCTCGCAGTTTGAACGCAAGGTATGGGTCCGCGGCCCCAACGAAGGTGGCGGCACCATGGCCCTCCTCCACGGCAAAGTTTTCGAAAAGGCAGGCGTCCATTGTTCAACGGTCTTTGGCGAGTTCTCTCCAGAATTCCGCAAGCAGATTCCGGGCGCGGAGGATGATCCCCGCTTCTGGGCATCTGGCATCTCGCTGATCATCCATCCCTGGTCACCGCAGGTTCCGGCCGTTCACATGAACACGCGCTTTGTCGTCACCAGCAAAGCCTGGTTTGGCGGCGGTGCTGACCTAACGCCCGTGCTTGATCGCCGCCGCACCCAGGACGACCAGGACAGCAAAGACTTTCACGCAGCCATGAAACAAGCCTGCGAGGGCCATGCCATTGCCGACTACGAAAAATACAAGAAGTGGTGCGATGAATATTTCTACCTTTCGCACCGCCAGGAACCGCGCGGCATTGGCGGCATCTTCTTTGACTATCTCGATTCAGGAAATCGCGCTGCTGATTTAGCCGTCGTTCAATCCGTGGGCGGGGCCTTCCGCGCCATCTATCCTGTCCTTGTCCACCGCAACCTGCCCCTCGCCTATTCCGAGGCCGACCGTGAAGAACAACTCATTCGTCGTGGCCGCTATGTGGAATTCAACCTGCTCTATGACCGCGGCACCTTGTTTGGCCTCAAGACCGGTGGCAACGTCGAAAGCATCCTTTCCTCCATGCCCCCCTCTGTAAAATGGCCCTGACATCATGGACCTCCGCAACGGCTTCGACATCAAGCGCTATATCCGCACCATCCCGGACTATCCCAAGCCCGGCATCCTCTTCCGCGACATCACCACCCTGCTTGCAGATCTGCATGGCTTCCGCGCCGCGGTAGATGAATTGGCCTGGCCATTCCTGCGCGGCGGCATCGATTTCGTGGCGGGCATCGAGGCGCGTGGTTTCATTCTTGGTGGAGCCGTAGCGCATTCGCTTGGCCGTGGCTTCATCCCCATCCGCAAGAAGGGCAAGCTCCCGTCTCGCGTCATCGGTCAGGACTACGCGCTGGAATATGGCGTGGACACTATCGAGATCCACGCCGACGCCATCAAGCAGGGCGACCGTATTTTGCTGATTGATGACCTCATCGCCACCGGCGGAACCGCCGGCGCCGCCATTGACTTGATCCGCAAGTCAGGCGGCGAAGTTGTCGCCGCCGCCTTCGTGATTGATCTCCCTGATCTTGGCGGCGCCACGAAACTCAAGGCCAAGGGCGTGAAAGTCCACACGCTGGTAGGATTTGAAGGGCACTAGCCTCGCGCCACCATCACATTGCCGGAAAATGTCATCACGATGGTGCCATTGGCTTTCTGCCCGTCAGCATCGATGCTCGCCATGCCCCATCCCGGCCTGGACTTGAGTTCGCGCTTTCCCGTGAACACCACACCATAATGAATGTCATCGCCTGCATGGACCGGCGATGGCCAGCGCAGATTGCTTAATCCTGGTGAGGGGCCAATCTCGGGAAGCAACTTTCCTTCCGCCGCGAGCCGCCCCCGCTCCTGCATGTTCGTCGTCACGAAACATACCATCCAGCCGCAACAGATATGCCAGCCTGCAGCAACGCGTCCACCGAATAAGCCACCCTGCGCTGCCGCTTCATCCAGATGAAAAACAACCGGAGCGAACTGCGCCGAGAATGACCGAATTCTTTCTTTCGTGAACTGATGGGCACCAAGATCGAAGCGCCGTCCAATTTCAATCTCATCGAGAAAAAGCCCCATCATGGCGTGCGTCTCCGCACAAACACCATGCCTTTGAGCTCCGTTCGCCGTTCGCTATCCTGCCCCGTGAGGAATGACTCGAATGTCACGATGCCGAGACCAGGCTTGCTCCGAGATGGTCTTGCCCCTGTGATAAGCATTTCTCCAATGATCACATCACCCGCCAACACGGGCCTCAGCCATTTCACCTCGTCCATGCCGCTAGAGCCCAACATGGCACTACGCGTCAGCACAGCATCACACATCAGCCGGGTGAGTAAACACGTCGTATGCCAGCCGCTCGCTGCAAGCCCACCCAGCAAGGAATTGCGGGCCACCTGCTCGTCTATATGAAACGGCTGCGGATCAAACTCCCGCGCAAAGGCGATAATTTCGTCAGCCGAGATACGGTAGGGGCCAAGGGCAAATATCTGCCCGGCGGCAAAGTCTTCCAGATGACGAAGATCGCTCACGTGTTGAAGCGGAAATGCATCACATCGCCATCCGCCACCACATAGTCCTTGCCTTCGAGGCGGAACTTGCCTGCCGTCTTCGCTCCTGCCTCGCCGTCATTGGCGATGTAGTCATCATAGGCGATGGTTTCAGAACGGATGAAACCCTTCTCGAAATCCGTGTGGATAACACCCGCCGCCGCAGGTGCCTTGGTGCCCTTGGTGATGGTCCAGGCCCGTGCCTCCTTCGGCCCCACCGTGAAATAGGTGACGAGGCCCAGAAGCGCGTAGCCTTCACGGATCACCCGGTTGAGCCCCGGCTCAGCCAAGCCCACGGCATCGAGATAATCCCTCTGCTCCGCCGCCGGCAGCACCGCAATCTCGCTTTCGATCTTGGCCGAGACGACAACGGCGCGGTTGCCTTCCTTCGCCGCGAACTCCTTCACGCGATCAGAGAAAACATTGCCCTTGTCGGCGGAAGCTTCTTCCACATTGCATACATAGAGAACAGGCTTTGATGAAAGAAGCCCGAGGCCACGGAATGCAACTTCCTCATCAGAATTGCGTTCGGCGAGACGCGCCGGTTTGCCCTCGCGCAGCAACATTAGTGCGCGCAACATCAGGTTGGCGAGTTCCTTCGCCTCCTTGTCACCCTGCTTGCCCTTCTTCTCGGTGTTGACGTAGCGCTTTTCCAGACTGTCGAGATCCGCCAACATCAGCTCCGTCTCGATCGTTTCGATATCGGCCACTGGATCAATGCGACCTGACACATGCGTAATATCGCCATCCTCGAAGCAGCGCACCACATGGGCAATGGCATCCGTCTCGCGGATGTTGGCAAGGAACTGGTTGCCGAGCCCTTCGCCCTTGGAAGCGCCCTTCACAAGGCCCGCGATGTCGACGAAGGTGAGCCGTGTCGGAATGACCTGCGCCGAGCCTGCGATCTTTGCCAGCCCCTCCAACCTTTCATCAGGCACACCCACATCACCCACATTGGGCTCGATGGTGCAGAAAGGATAATTGGCCGCCTGTGCCGCGCTTGTCTGTGTCAGCGCATTGAACAGCGTGGACTTGCCCACATTCGGCAGGCCCACAATTCCGCATTTGAAACCCATAAAAGTGCAACCCCTATTTCGTCATCCCGGCGCAAGCCGGGATCCATTTCGCAGCAGGAACGCGATTCCAACTGCTACAAATTATTTCAGTGCTCTGCCTCATCAGTGGGTCCCGGCTTGCGCCGGGATGACGGATCAGCATTCGGCCTTGGCGGTTTCAGCGTCAGTGCCACCCGGCTCTGGAACTTCTCGTCCTCGCCCGACACCACAAGCTCAATCTCCGCCGCCACTGCCTCAAGCAACTTGGAAAGCCACTCGCCATCCGCCTTGGCGAAATCGCCCAGCACATGGGGCATCACGAAATCCTTGATGCCCGGATGCCCGATGCCGAGCCGCACGCGCTTGAAATCCGGCCCCAGATGCGCCGCGACGGAACGGATACCATTATGCCCCGCAGCCCCGCCGCCCAGCTTCACCCGCATCTTGCCGGGCATGAGATCAAGCTCGTCATAAAACACATATACCTGCGTCAGCGGAATGTTATGAAAGCGCACCGCCTCACCCACCGCCCTTCCGCTCTCGTTCATGTAAGTCTGCGGCTTCAGCACCAGCACCTTCTCGCCGCCGATGATGCCATCGGAAACTTCCGACTGGAACTTCTTGCGCCACGGCGAAAAGTGCCCCAGTCCAGAAGAATGGCGGCGGACAATTTCGTCCATCGCCATGAAGCCAATGTTGTGGCGGTTCCTGGCGTATTTCGCGCCGGGATTGCCAAGGCCTGCGAAAAGGAACATGGGTGCCGCCCGGGAAAAGCGCCAGGCGGCGCTTTACTTCTTCTTTTCGGCGGGAGCAGCCGCGGCCTTTGCCGGAGCGGCAGCGGGTGCAGCGCCAGCTTTGGCGGGAGCCGCACCTGCAGCAGGCGCACCTGCGGCGGCCGCATCTGGAGCCTTCTGGGCCGTGGCAGGCACATCGGCAGCGGCGGGAGCCTCGACCACCACTTCCTCTTCCTTGGCCTGCGCCGAGATAGAGCACAGCGTCACGTCATCGCGCACCGCAGAGGTTACGCGATCCGGCAGCTTGATCTCAGACAAGTGGACGTTCTGGCCGATCTGCATGCCGGTCAAATCCACCACGATATCGTCGGGAATGAAGTCTGCGGGGCAGTAGACTGAAATTGTGTGCGACACCACGTTCAGCACGCCGCCCGCCTTGAGGCCGGGGGCTGCTTCCTGGTTCTTGAAATGCACCGGGATGTCGACCGCGATCCGGGCATCCTTGCCAAGGCGCAGGAAATCCACATGGATGATGCGGTCCTTCACCGGCTCGAACTGCACATCGCGTGGGATTGCGCGCACGGTCTTGCCGTCAACGTCGAGATCGACAAGCGTGGACAGGAAACGGCCGGTCTCCACATGGGGCAGCACGGTCCTGTAGGTGAGCGTTATGAGCTGCGGGTCCTGCTTGTCGCCATAGACGACACCCGGGATGTCTCCCGTGCGGCGTACGGCGCGAGCGGCCCCCTTGCCGGCGCGGCTGCGTGCAGCAGCCTTGATCGTAACGATCTTAGACATGGTTTATCTCCAAAATTGAAAATCCGGCCTCCCTCCAGGGGTGGACGTCGCCGGATGGCCGGGGCCTATAGGGGAATTGGCGCGGCGATGCAAGTTTCGCCCAATTTCTCCCCTCCCTTCAGGGAGGGGGTTAAGGGGCGGGTTGGATCACAGCGCCCTACTGAAATACAATACCTTCACTCTATCTGGCTCCCCAAACGGCGCACATTCCACAAAGCCTTCCGACTTGTAGAGCGCGATAGCGGGCTCAAGGATTGGCAAGGTATCGAGCCGCATCTCGCCATAATCTAGCTTCCGCGCCTCTTCCATGATGGCCCTGACCAGCGCCCGGCCCGTGCCGTTCCCGCGGCCCTCCGGCGCAAGGTAAAGCCGCTTCATCTCGCAACAGCCGTCCTTTTCGGTGGCACGCAAGGCAACGCAACCTACTGCTTCGCCTGCATCATTCCGAGCCAAGAACAAAGCCCCGGTGGGCGGCACATATTTGCCGGGCAGGTTCTCAAGC
>JAIBJH010000110.1 GCA_020029455.1 Hyphomicrobiales bacterium | reverse complement strand
TCCGCCCATGGGCGATGCTCTGGCGATCTTCATGGGGCCGGATGCCTATGTGACACCGCAGTGGTACGCAACCAAGCAGGAGACGGGCAAGGTCGTGCCGACCTGGAACTATGTGGCCGTTCACGCCTCGGGCCCGGTCGAATTCTTCGATGATCCTGCGAGGCTGCTGGAGGCCGTTCGCCGCTTGACCGAGTTGCATGAGGCGGGGCGCGGCACCCCTTGGGCGGTGGCGGATGCGCCGAAGGATTTTATTGAGGCGCAGCTTCACGGCATCGTCGGCCTGCGCATGCCGGTCGCAAAGCTCGAAGGCAAGCGCAAGATGAGCCAGAACCGCAACGCGGCCGATCGCGCCGGTGTGGCTGCCGGCCTTGCCATGAGCGCGCGGACATCTGACCGTGAAGTCGCCACTCTTATCTAGCGCGCTTTCCGACCGCGTGGAAACACGCGGTCGAAAAGAATTCGCGCCAAACCAATATGTTGAAGCAAATTCTTATCGGCCAAGTCTGCAACTTGGCCGGAATTTGCTCTCCTGAAAGCAGATATCTTCCCATGCCAGACTTGACCCAACTCGTCCTCTACTTCGCCGCGGCTTTGCTGCTTGCTGTGACGCCAGGTCCCGGCATCTTCTACGTCGCGGCACGCACCCTGGCGGGCGGCCGTGCGGAAGGCGTGGCTTCCAGCTTCGGTACCGGGCTGGGCGGAATGGTCCATGTTCTGGCAGGGAGCCTCGGCGTTTCAGCCATCGTGCTTGCAAGCGCGGAACTTTTCACTGCCTTGAAACTGTTCGGCGCGGCCTATCTCGTCTGGATCGGCTTCCGCACGCTTCAGTCTGCCCGCCGCGAAGCAGCGGCGGTGCTGGAAGGCGGCATCACGTCGCCCCCGATCGGCGCGCGGCGCGCCTTTCGTGAGGGGGTTCTGGTCGAGGCGTTGAACCCGAAAACGGCCGCCTTCTTTCTCGCCTTCATCCCGCAGTTCGTGGAGCCGGCGGCAGGAAACATCGCCATGCAGTTTGTGGTGCTGGGCTTTGCCTCAGTCGCGCTCAACACCCTTGCAGATATCGTTGTTGTTTTCGCCGCCAACGGCATTCGGGAAGGCGCGGGCACGCTGATGGCAATAGGGCGTATCGCCCTGGCCCAGAAAGATGAAGGCGCCGGGTTTTGCCAGCAGCATGAAGGAAAAATCCTCTGAACCCAGGATGGGCTTCGTGTTGGGCTCGACCATGTCATCGCCTGCAACTTCGCGCGCCACCTCCACGCAAAGGTTCGTCTCCGCCTCATGATTGAAGGTAGGCGGGCAGAGCCGCTGATAGGTGAGTTCCACATCCCCGCCATGGGCCCGCGCCACGCCACGCGCCACTTCGAGAATGCGGCGTTCGGCGAAGAACTGCATCTCCTTGGTGAAGCTGCGCACCGTGCCGGTGAGCACCGCCTGCTGCGGAATGACATTGACAGCCTCGCCCGCATGGAAGGTCGTCACTGAAATCACCAAGGGCTCAAGCGGATCATTGTTGCGCGATACAATGCTTTGCAGCGCAGAGACAATTTGCGAACCGATGAATACGGGATCCACGCATTCTTCTGGCTTTGCCGAATGCCCGCCCTTGCCCATAACGGTGATTGTGATGACATCCGATGCTGCCATGATGCCGCCGGAGCGAATGGCAAACTGCCCCTTCGGAATGCCGGGCATGTTATGCAAGCCAAAGACCGAAGAAATATCGAAACGCACCATCAGCCCGTCTTGCACCATGTGGCGGCCGCCATCACCCGCCTCTTCGGCAGGCTGGAAAATCACTGCTACGCGCCCTGCAAAGTCGCGCGTTTCACATAGGATGCGCGCTGCGCCCAGAAGCATTGTCGTATGCCCGTCATGGCCGCAGGCATGCATCCTGCCCGGCACCTTCGAGGCATAAGGAAGATTGGTTTCTTCCTGGATGGGAAGTGCATCCATGTCGGCGCGAAGGCCAACGGTCTCCCCCGGCCCGCGTTTTCCATTGATCACGCCGACAACGCCGGTCTTGGCCAGGCCAGTCACCACCTCGTCACAGCCGAAACTTTTAAGCTTTTCGGCGACGAAGCGCGCGGTCTCATGCACGTCGAACAAGAGTTCCGGCGCCGCATGCAACATGCGCCGCCAAGATGTCAGTTCCTCATGTTCCGTGGCACCCAGTTCCCGGCCCATTCGCATCTCTCTGTGAACTGGGCAGGCTGACAGCAATTTCCGGGGACGGTCAAGGCATAGAGATGGTTAAGGCATGATTGTTTTAAGACAGGCGATCAGGGCGGCACGTTGCCGTGCCGCCCCTTCGCGGCTAATTCAGAACTCAGAAGAGCTCCGGAACGTCGGGCGGGACGTCGTCAGGCGGGACTTCGCGGACAGGAGTTCTGAGGACCGGCCTCTCCGCAGCTGGCTGCAAATTGCCTCTGCTGATAAAGCGGCACGTGGTTGGAGCAGCGTTAATCCAATTGCCTGTTGCAGGATTGCAGGGCTCCGTCGCGGCCTGGGCCGTGCCGGCGCTGGCAAGAAGAAGCGCGGTAATGAAGATCTTTTTCATGATAATCTCTCCGGTAGGTGGTTTCACGGGCGGCCCCATCAGGTGCCATGGAAGGTAGTTCCTTCGCGAGAAGGGCCATGCTTCCATGCCACGCGTTGTGGCCGGTGAAACAGGGAAGCTAACTATCCCTGTGTCGCGAGAGAGACTGTCACTTCCCGCCTGAACCAGAACTGATCACCTGGTTCATCAATTGTTAATCAACCGGGCGGTGCCGCAAGCTCAAGGCGTGATGGTTTTCAAATAGGCAATGATGTCGGCGCGCTCTTCCGCTTTCTTCATGGGGGCCAGCGCCATCTTGTTCTTGGGGACAAATGCTTTCGGATCCGTCAGGTAGGAATCGAGCTTGGTTTCATCCCAGCTGCCGGCTGACTTGGCAAACTCCAGCATGCCGGGCGAGTATTTGAAGCCTTCAATTGAGGCAACCGGCCGGCCCACGATGCCCTTGAGATGCGGGCCCGTTTTGTTGACGGCATCCTTGACCGTGTGACAGGCCATGCAGCGGGCAAAAAGTTTTTCACCCTTGGCGGCATCTCCGTCGGCGCGTGCGCCAACGGATGCAAGGCAAATCAATACAATAGCGACTGTAGCGGGTTTGAGCATGTCGTCCTCCTGTAGGCTCAAATAAGCTGAGAATTTTGCTCGGCCATTGATCTGCGTCAAGGAAAGGCGGCAGGCGCGTGGCAAATTGGTGGCGATCCTGAAAGGAGGACATCATGCATCGTCCTGCACTTCCCGCCCTCAACGCCAGCCGCCGCAACCTGCTAAGGGCTTCGCTCGCCGGTCTCGGCAGCATCGGCTTGGGAACGCTTCCCCCTGTGGCCATTCCAGCCGCCGCAGCAGCTGCACCCGATCTTTCAAAACTGCAGCGCGTCAAGCAGACCCTGGTGGCCCCGCCCTTCGCGCCCGAGCACGAGCAGACTGCAGGCGCAGAACCCAAGATCATCGAAGTGACGCTCGACATCGTCGAGAAGAAAATGGTGCTCGATGATGAAGGAACCGAAGTCTGGGCGCTGACTTTTGGCGGCAGTGTGCCGGGTCCACTCATTGTCGCCCATGAAGGTGACTACATCGAAGTGACGCTGCGCAACTTGCCCACCAACACAATGGAACACAACATCGATTTCCATTCCTCCACGGGTGCCCTGGGTGGAGGTGCGCTGACCCATGTATTGCCTGGCGAGCAGGCAGTGCTCCGCTGGAAGGCCACCAAGCCCGGCGTCTTCGTCTATCACTGCGCGCCCGGCGATGTGATGATTCCCTATCACGTCGTCCATGGCATGAACGGCGCCGTGATGGTGCTGCCGCGTGATGGCCTGAAAGATGCGGCTGGACAGCCCTATCGCTACGACAAGGTCTTCTACATCGGCGAACAGGACTTCTACATCCCCCGCGACGAACAGGGCAATTTCAAGAAGTATGAAATGGCCGGAGAGAACATGGCAGAAGCCCTTGAGGTCATGCGCAAGCTCATTCCGAGCCATGTGGTGTTTAATGGCGCAAAGGGCTCAATGACCGGCGACAATGCCTTGAAGGCGAAAACCGGCGAGAAGGTTCTCTTCATTCACGCCCAGGCCAACCGCGACTCTCGCCCGCACTTGATCGGCGGCCACGGCGACTTGGTGTGGGAAGCGGGCTCCTTCAACGACAAGCCGGATACCAATCTCGAAACCTGGTTCATCCGCGGCGGTTCGGCGGGCGCCATGGCCTATGAATTCCAACAGCCTGGCGTCTATGCCTATGTGAACCACAATCTCATCGAAGCGGTGATGCTGGGTGCCACAGCCCATGTGGTGGTGGAAGGCGAATGGAACGACGACCTGATGATGCAGGTTGCAAAGCCTGAAGCCTTCACGATGTGAGTAGACCATGGCCGGAATCCGTTCCCTCTTTCTGGCCATGACTGCTGCTCTGGCTGTCGCTCTCTTGCAAACAGGTGAGCGGCAGCCAATTTTCTTTAATATGGTTGATGTGGGCAGCGGCCTTCAGGTGATGCGCCATGAAGTGACCATCGGAGAATGGCGTCAATGCGTCTCCGAAGGCGGTTGCTCCTTCATGCCTAAACCCGGGCTTGGCGCGACAGACGACAGCTATCCAGTAACGGGTGTCGGCGCGCTCGACGTGGAAGAGTTTGTTGCCTGGGCCAGCAAGGCGTCTGGACAAGAGCTTCGTTTGCCCACGCTTGAGGAGTGGTACGCCTTCTCCGAAGTGCCGCCATTCCGGCCCAAGAAGATTTTTACCGACCCGCGCCTCGCCTGGGCCGCCACCTATGGCAGCGAAGGTAGGATCGACCCGACACTGCGCAAGCCGAGCACATACGGTGCAAGCAGCACGGGCATTGCCGATGTGAAGGGCAATGTCTGGGAATGGACCTCGAGCTGCGTTGTCACGGTGACTGGCGCAACGCATCATTGCCCCGCCTATTTTGCCGCAGGCGAACATGAGGCAAAGGTTCCGGTCTTTGTGCGCGATCCATCGGCTGGGGGCTGCGCCACGGGAACACCGCCTGCCCACTTGGGCTTCCGGCTGGTGCTCGATTCACCAAGCTAACGCAGTCTGATTTCACACCTATCCAGTCCTCACTCCCTCCCCACAAGGGGGGAGGGAAAAGTGAAGAGATTCCTTCCTCCTCATGACGCTCCAGCGGGCCTTTGGCATCCGTCCTGCGCGCTGTGCCGTAGTCTCTGGCAAAAGGCCATTGTTCACGCTATTCCTGCCCCATGTCGCCTGATGAGATTTCGCATCTGTTGAGCCGGGTCGCGCTGCGCGACCAGCAGGCCTTCCGGCAACTCTATACGGCCACTTCCGCGAAACTTTTCGGCGTTTGCCTCCGTGTCTTGAAGAACAGAACGGATGCAGAAGACGTGTTGCAAGAAATCTATGTCAAGATTTGGCACAATGCCGGCAAGTACCAGGTCTCGGGCTACAGTCCGATCACCTGGCTTGTAGCCATAGCGCGTAATGGGGCCATCGACCGCATTCGTAGCCGGAAGCCGGAATCTGCTGACCTTTCCGCCGCCGAGGAAATCGCCGATACCGGCCCCACGCCGGAACAATTCGCCCTGCAGGGCGGCGAGAGCGAACGCCTGCGTCACTGCCTTGAAAAGCTCTCAGCGGGCCGCGCTGAAGCCGTAAAGGCCGCCTATATGGAAGGCTACAGCTATCAGGAACTGGCCGAGCGCCTGGGCCAGCCCATCAATACGGTGCGCACCTGGCTGCGCCGCAGCCTAATCAGCCTTCGGGAGTGCCTGTCGTCATGACGAAGCGCCCCACCATACCGCCTCATGCTCTGCCGCCCGATGACGACGACATACTGGCAGGAGAATATGCGCTGGGCGTTTTGCAGGGCGAGGCGCGCGAAGCTCTGACGCGACGGATTGCAGACGATCCGGGACTTTCCGCCAAGCTGCGCTTCTGGGAAGAGCATTTTGTGCAGCTCACGGAGGAAATTGCTCCCGTTACGCCGCCGCCGCATGTGCTGGCGAAGATCGAGAACCGCCTCTTTACCTCCCGCCAGCAGTCAGCAAGACCCAGTTTATGGAACAGCCTCGGCTTCTGGCGCGGGCTTGCGGTTGCCTCGCTTGTTGCGGTTGTTGCCATCGGCGGATGGAACTACAGCCTTCAGCAGGGCGCGCCCGGACAAGCCCTTGTCGCCGAAGTGGCGGGTGAGCAGGGCCTCGTCAAGCTCGTAGCCTTTTATGACGAAAAGAGCGGCGAACTGCGTATCAACCGCACCGAAGGCTCCGCCGCCGCCGGCCGCAGCTTTGAGCTTTGGCTGATTGCCGGTCAGGATGCACCCGTATCACTCGGCGTGCTGCCCGCCGAGACAACATCGCGGCACACCGTTCCAGTCGCATTGCGCGGTAAGTTCCCCAATGGCGTCCTCGCCATCAGCGATGAACCGCAGGGTGGATCGACGACGGGCGCGCCCACGGGCGCTGTCCTTGCCACCGGCAAGCTGACCGAAATCTGATCACAGATTTGTTATCAGTGAATTCTTCACCACGCTGAAACTTCCCTCCGTCTTCTCCCGTGTCTGCCTCTGACCCCGCCAACCCGTGGGGCATTTCAGAAAACTCAAACGGAGAGACACCATGAAACTTCGCACCGCACTTTTTGCAGGACTTCTTGCCGCCTCGGCGACATCTGCTTTCGCCGTCAACCCCGATGTGGGTGGCGCGCCCATGTTCGAAGACAAGAACATTGTCGAGAACGCCGTGAACTCCAAGGATCACACCACGCTGGTCGCCGCCGTAAAGGCTGCTGGCCTCGTCGACACGCTGATGAGCAAAGGCCCATTCACCGTTTTCGCACCTGTCAACGCTGCCTTTGATGCGCTGCCGGCTGGCACGGTGGACAACCTCTTGAAGCCAGAAAACAAGGACACGCTGACCAAGATCCTGACCTGCCATGTCGTCGCGGCCAATGCCATGTCCAAGGACGTGAACAAGATGGCCATGGATGATGGCGGCACCCATGAGGTGACGACCGTCGGCGGCTGCAAGCTGTGGCTTTCGGTCAAAGACAATGTCGTGTGGATCAAGGACGAAGCCGGCGGCATGGCCAAGGTGACCATCGCTGACGTCAAGCAGTCCAACGGCGTCATTCACGTCATCGATAAAGTTCTCCTCCCGAAAATGTAATCAACGGTGACAGGAAGTGTCTCCCCCGGTGCTTTATTCTCCCCACCGGGGGAGATATTTTTGATAGACAAGCGAAAGTGAAGCCATGACGACGACAGCCAGCGAAGGCCGCCTTATCTTGCGGCAGAAACGTGCAACGCGGATCACCCATTGGATCTGGGCCATATCGCTGTTCTTCCTCATCGCCTCCGGCCTGCAGATTTTCAATGCACACCCGGCGCTCTATCTGGGCAAAGAATCCGGCTTCGCCTATGACAATGAGATTTTCTCCATCGATGCCATGCCCTGGTGGCTCACCATTCCATCGACCCGCGATCTCGCCACGGGCCGTGTTGTTCACCTCTTCTTCGCCTGGGTATTCGTAATCAATCTTTTCATCTGGTTCATCGCCTCGCTGATCAATCGCCATCTCCGCAAGGATCTCCTGCCGAACCGCAAGGACGTGCAGAACTTCGGACAGGATGTGAAGGACCACCTGCGCCTCAACCTCGTCCATGCCGTGCGCTATTCGCCGCTGCAGAAGCTCGCCTATGGCGGCGTGCTCTTCGTGCTCTTCCCGCTGATCATCCTGACCGGGCTTTGCATGTCTCCCGGCATGAATGCCGTTTTGCCCTGGCTTCCCGAACTCTTCGGCGGCAGGCAGACGGCCCGTACCATCCATTTCTTGGTGATGGCGCTCTTCGTTCTCTTCTTCATCGTCCACATCGCCATGATCATCCTGGCGGGGCCGTTGAATGAACTGCGCTCCATCGTCACCGGACGTTATCGCCTGTCGCCACGCACAAAAAAGGAAGCGGCCCATGTCTAAGCTGATCCTCAATCGCCGCAAATTGCTGCGCGCCGGACTTGCAACAGCCGCAACACTTCCCCTTGCCGGCTGCGATGCCTTCGATTTCCTGACCGACCGTTCCAACCCGGTGCGCGAATGGATGATCAGCATCAATGGCCTCACCTACCGCGCCCAGCGCGCCTTGCAGGCTGCTGATCAACTGGCGCCGGAATTCAGCCAGGCTGATATCCGCCAGGGCCAGAAGCCCAATGGCTCCACCGATCCTGATACGCCGGATTATCTCTCGCTCAAGGAGAAGAGTTTCGCTGACTATCGGTTGGAAGTGGATGGTCTTGTTGAGCACCCCACGCGCTTCTCCCTCGATCAACTGCGCAATATGCCATCGCGCACCCAGATCACGCGGCACGACTGTGTCGAAGGTTGGAGCACCATCGCCAAATGGCAGGGCGTGCCGCTCAGGCAAATCCTGGATCAGGTCGGCGTGAAGCCGGCCGCGCGCTATGTCATGTTCCACTGCTATGACGCGCTCTCACGCTCGCTGAGCGGCATCGAACTCTACTATGAGTCAATCGATCTGATCGACGCCCGCCATCCGCAAACCATTCTGGCCTATGCCATGAACGATGCGCCCCTGCCCGTCGCCAATGGCGCGCCCTTGCGCGTACGCGTCGAGCGCCAACTCGGCTACAAGATGGCGAAATACATCCGCCGCATCGAACTCATATCGGAGTTCTCGCAAGTGGGCGGCGGCAAGGGCGGCTTCTGGGAAGACCGCGGCTATGAATGGTATGCGGGGATTTGACAGACCGCCTTCTCCGCATCCTGTAGGGGTTGACTGTGTGCACATTATAAGGTACACACTGATCCAATGTTGGCGGCGATTTTCTATCAGACGTCAGCGCGGCGCGTTCCTGTTTTGGAGTGGCTGCGCGGAATGGGCAAGGAGGACCGCAAGCAAATCGGACTTGATCTTCTGCGCGTTCAGGAAAACTGGCCGATCGGAATGCCTGTCTGCAAGAGTCTTGGCAGCGGCATCTGGGAGGTTCGGTCGAATTTGAGCGGCGGTCGTATCGCGCGCGTTCTGTTTTGCCTCGACGGCGATGACATCATCATTCTGCATGGCTTTTTGAAAACCACCCAGAAGACGCCAAAACATGAATTGAAACTGGCGCGCAAGCGTATGAAGGAGGTTTTGAAATGAGTTCAAGGAAGCATCGTGGCCCGACACTCGATTCATTTCTGAAAGAAGA
>JAIBJH010000338.1 GCA_020029455.1 Hyphomicrobiales bacterium | reverse complement strand
GACCGCCGTGACCGATGGCTTTCCTTCTGTCAGCGTGCCGGTCTTGTCGACAACCAGCGTATCGACCTTTTCCATGCGCTCCAGGGCTTCAGCATTCTTGATCAATACACCAGCCTGCGCGCCGCGCCCGACGCCCACCATGATTGACATGGGCGTGGCAAGACCAAGCGCACAGGGACAAGCGATAATGAGAACGGCGACGGCCGCAACAAGCCCATAGGCATAACGCGGCTCTGGCCCCCATATCGCCCAGGCTGCAAATGCGATGACTGCAACAGCGATCACCAGTGGCACGAACCAGCCCGACACCTGGTCGGCAAGCCGCTGGATAGGAGCACGGCTTCTCTGCGCCTCCGCTACCATCTGAACGATGCGCGCCAGCATGGTGTCGCGGCCCACCTTTTCCGCCTTCATGATGAAGCTGCCGGAACCCAATAGCGTTCCTGCAATGACCTTTGATCCCACATCCTTGCTGACGGGCATGGATTCGCCCGTCACCATCGATTCATCGATGGCCACATGGCCTTCCATGACAACGCCGTCGACTGGAACCTTTTCACCAGGTCTGACGCGCAATGTGTCGCCCACTGCAATGTTGTCGATGGCGATCTCCTCATCCTCACCGCTCTCGGTGACGCGCCGCGCCGTCTTCGGAGCAAGATCGAGGAGGGCGCGAATGGCGCCCGATGTCTGTTCCCGCGCCCGCAACTCGAGAACTTGGCCCAGCAGCACGAGCACGGTGATAACAGCGGCCGCCTCGAAGTAGACCGAGACTGAACCATCATGCTCGCGGAAGGCTGGAGGGAAGATACCGGGAAGCAGCGTGGCGATGATGCTGTAAGCCCAGGCCACGCCTGTTCCCATGGCGATCAGTGTGAACATGTTGAGATTGCGCGTCACTAGCGACTGCCATCCGCGCACAAAGAAGGGCCAGCCAGCCCACAGCACGACCGGCGTTGCCAGCACCAATTGAATCCAGTTCGAGCCTTGCTTGCTGAGAAGGCCGTGAACGCCGAAGACGTGGTTTCCCATCTCCAGGACAAGGACCGGAAGTGTCAGCACCAGACCGATCCAGAATCGCCGCATCATGTCGATGAGTTCGGGATTGGGGCCTGTCTCCGCGCCGGCAAGCACGGGTTCCAGCGCCATGCCGCAAATGGGGCAGGAGCCCGGTCCCACTTGACGGATTTCTGGATGCATCGGACAGGTATAGATGGTGCCTTCAGGCACCGGCTCAGCGGGTGCATTTGAGTCCTTGTTCAAATACTTGCCCGGATTTTCCAAGAATTTGGTGCGGCAGCCCGGAGAGCAGAAATAATAGGTCCGGCCCGCATGCTCGGCCTTCAGCGTTGCGGTGTGTGGATCGACGGACATGCCGCACACGGGGTCTATTGCCATGTGGCTGGCGTGCTCGTGGCTGTGATGGCCTTCCATCCTGTTCTCCAATGCTCTGGACATCTTGATGATGCTTCATATAAACCTTCCCATCATGGGAAGGTCAAGCGCATTGTGAAGAGGGTTTCATGAACATCGGTACAGCTTCGGCCCACACCGGCGTTTCCGCCAAGATGATCCGCTACTATGAGGAAATCGGCCTTGTTCCAAAGCCGCTACGCCGTGACAGCGGTTATCGAGACTATGGCGAGGCCGATGTACATCGCCTGCGCTTCATTCACCGGGCGCGCGAACTCGGATTCTCGATCGAACGCATTCGCGACCTGTTGCGCCTATGGAACGACAGGCGGCGGCCCAGCCGCGAGGTGAAGAAAGTGGCTCAAGAACATATCGCCGACCTGGAGGCGCAGATCGCCCGCATGCACGGCCTTCTTGCTACGCTTAAACATCTTGCAAATTCATGCGAAGGAAACAGCAGACCCCATTGCCCAATCCTTGAAGGCCTGAGCAGGGGGTAAGAGGCGCTTCATGGCTGATCTCAGCATTCGCATAGACTTCGGCCCCAAGAGCCGCATCGGCCCTGGCAAGATTGCATTGCTGGAAAAGATTGAAGAACATGGTTCCATCGCTGCGGGCGGCCGCGCCCTTGGCATGTCCTATCGCCGCGCCTGGGGACTCATCGACAATATCAATGCCGTATTAGGTCAACCTGTCGTGACATCCAAAATTGGCGGGCAAAAGGGCGGCGGCGCCGCACTCACGTCTCTGGGTATTACATTGATTTCGAGATTTCGTGCCATCGAGCGCGCCGCAAAGATCGCTGCTCGAAGGCATCTGACGGCACTTGAAACAGAAACTAAGGCGAAGACGAAAACAAAGAAATAGCTTGCCTTCAAGTCACGCGCGAAACTGGCCGCATCGACATTGATTTGACGATGGCATAGGCGCGTTGGCCCTTCAGTAATTGCAATTTGCTGATGGATTGCTTCGTAACCGAGGCTGCGATGGTTGCCTTGCCACAGCGTAACTTCACCGTGGCGCTTGCCAAGTGTTGTGAGGCCAAATTGCGGGTCGAAGCTCACGACAGTCATTTCAAGCAGCGATCCTGTCTCGTGCGCAAACTCATCGCCGAGCAACCCGAGAGACGGCAGGATCTCGGCGGCGCTGCCAGCCTTCACCACACGGCCATCCTTTAATAGCACAATGTTACTGGCAAGCCGCGCCACTTCGGTGGGTGCGTGGCTCACATAAATGATAGGGATGTTCACCTCATCACGGAGACGCTCAATATAGGGCAACACCTCCTGCTTGCGCGCTTCGTCAAGTGAGGCGAGCGGCTCATCCATGAGAAGGAGGCGCGGCGACTGCAGCAGGGCACGGCCCAGCGCCACACGCTGTTTCTCGCCGCCTGAAAGTTGGCGCGGCCTTCGCGCCAGCAGTTCCCCAAGTCCGAGCATGGCGATGATCGCCTTCTCATCGGCGTAGCGTTCTTCCTTTGGAGTAAACCAGCGGCCATAGGCGAGATTTTGCGCCACAGAGAGATGGGGCAGGAGACGGGCATCCTGGAAAACATAGCCAATGCGTCGTCGATGCGCGGGCAGAAAACTCCCTCTGGCTGTATCGGCAAGCATTTCTTCATTGACGGAGATGTGGGCTTCTTGAGGCTGGATCAATCCGGCAATGACATTGATGATGCTTGTCTTGCCACAGCCCGATGGGCCAAAGAGCGCCGTCAGCTTTCCCGCACTCTCAAATGCCGCATCCAACGTGAATGATCCGAGCTGGTGGCGGATCGCGACCTTGACCGTCATTCCGCGACCCTCTGGCCCACGCGCCGCGCGAGCGCCTCCGAAGCAACTAGCGCGGCGAGTGAAATGAGAACGGAAATTGCCGTGAGGCGCAGCGCATTAGGATCGCCACCCGGCACCTGTGTGTAGGTATAGATCGCTGAGGGCAATGTTTGTGTCTCACCAGGAATATTCGAAACAAAAGTGATGGTGGCGCCGAATTCTCCCATGGCTTTGGCAAAGGAAAGGATCATGCCGGCGATGATGCCGGGAAGCGCCAGCGGCAGCGTTACCGTGAGAAAAACCCAGAAGGGGCTGGCACCCATGGTGGCGGCCGCCTCTTCGAGCTTTTGGTCAACCGCCTCCATGGAGAGCCGCATGGCGCGAACCATCAGTGGAAAGCCCATTACGGCGCAGGCCAAAGCCGCCCCTGTCCAGCGGAAGGAAAAAACAATGCCGAATGTATCCGCGAGGAATGCGCCCGCAAACCCGCGTCTGCCGAAGGCGAGAAGCAGCAGATAGCCGGTGACGACGGGAGGCAGCACCAGCGGCAGATGCACAACGCCGTTGAGCAGCGTCTTGCCCCAGAACTCGCGGCGGGCGAGGAGATAGGCAATGAGAATTGCAACAGGAAGGCTTGCCACCATGGCCCAAGTGGCCACCTTGACGCTCAGCCTCACAGCGTTCCATTCATCCAGGCTGAGGGCGAACCAGTTCATGCGTTAGTTTGTGGCGCGCATCAGGACCGTGAAGCCTTGGTCCTTGAAAATGAACTGGGCCTTGGCACCTTGTAGATAAGTCACGAATGCAGCCGCATTGGCATTTTTGGAGGCAGCAACGATGCCAGCGGGATAGATGATTTCGGGATGTGAATCATTGGGGAACATACCGAGCACCTTTACACCAGGCTCCGCCTTTGCGTCAGTAGCGTAAACAATGCCGAGAGGGGCTTCGCCGGTTGACACAAGCTTCAGCGCGGCGCGCACATTTTCCGTCATGGCAAGCTTCTCTTCGACACTCGCCCATACGCCCAGTGATTCGAGCGCTGCCTTGCCATATTTGCCCGCTGGCACGGCTTTGACATCTCCCATGGCAAGCCTGCCATCGCCCAGAAGGCCCGCAAGGTCGAAACTCTTTTCGATCTTCGCTTTTGCAGCCGAGTCCTTTGGCGCCACCAACGCGATTTCATTGCCGAGCATCTTCACAACCGAACCATCGGTGATCAGTTTTGCCTCCGAGAGCTTATTCATCCAGTCCATATCGGCGGAAATGAAGACATCAGCGGGCGCACCTTCCTGGATCTGTTTTGCCAGTGCCGAACTTGCCGCATAGGAGATGACGGCTTCCTTCCCAGTGTCTGCCTTCCATGACTCGCTTACTGCATCAAGAGCATTCTTAAGGCTTGCGGCGGCAAAGACCGTGACCTTGTCTGCAGCGAAGCCGGACAGGGCAGTAATAGCAAGGATCACTCCGGCGGTGGCGATGGTGGAAAATAGTCTGCGGTTTAGCATGAATGCTACTCCCGTATCGTTATATCCAATGAACTATAACGAAGGTTATGGCAAGCCGGACAATGAAACGAGCCTAGGATACCGCCACTGCGTCTTCGAGCGTCGTGGATTTCTGCTTCGGCCGGTAGCCGAAGACATCATAGACACAAGGCACGACAAAC
>JAIBJH010000109.1 GCA_020029455.1 Hyphomicrobiales bacterium | reverse complement strand
GCAAATGGATGGCATTGAAGGCAGGGAGCTTCAGATATTCTGCAAAAGCCCCCG
Source organism: Hyphomicrobiales bacterium (assembly GCA_020029455.1). Lineage (GTDB taxonomy): Bacteria > Pseudomonadota > Alphaproteobacteria > Rhizobiales > Aestuariivirgaceae > Aestuariivirga. The sequence goes on along the minus strand of JAIBJH010000109.1, from coordinate 8,111 downwards.
GCACATTGACGCCGATACCCTTGGTTTCAGGGTCGAGATGGAAATGCCCGGCGCGGGCCATGCGGCTCTTCATGCCGATCAAGTGACCTTCGCCCGAAACGCGGTCGCCCACTTTCACCGTGCGCACGTGAGAACCTACTTCAACAACGGTTCCGGCAAATTCATGGCCAACCACCATAGGCACGGGAATGGTTTTCCGCGCCCATTCATCCCATTTCCAGATATGCAAGTCCGTACCGCAAATTCCGGTCATGGCCACCTTGATCAAAATGTCATCGGCGCCGATCTGTGGCTTGGGCTCATCGCGAAGGACGAGGCCTTCCTCACTTGCGGCCTTGACCAAAGCTTTCATGGGATCACTTTCAATGAACGGCCAACACGCGTGAATGCTGCAATGGCGGCGTCAATATCCTGCGTGGCGTGTGCCGCCGACATCTGCGTGCGGATGCGGGCCTTGCCTTGCGGCACCACGGGGTGGAAGAAGCCTGTCACGTAAACGCCCTCATCGTAAAGCGCGCGGGCCATGTCCTGCGCCAGCTTGGCCTCGCCCAACATCACCGGAATGATCGGGTGTTCTCCGGGCAGCAATGTGAATCCAGCTTTCGCCATCGCGTCGCGGAAGCGTATGGCATTGGTTGTAAGTTGCCTGCGGAGATCATCGCCCGCCTCGGCGAGATCAATGGCCTTGAGGCTTCCAGCGACAATGGGCGGCGGCAGGGCATTGGAGAAAAGATAGGGCCGCGCTCGCTGGCGCATGAGATCGACAATGGGTTTGGATGCGGCGATGAAGCCACCTGCGGAGCCACCCAGTGCCTTGCCCAAGGTGCTGGTGAGAATGTCCACCTTCACGCCGGAGCGGGCAGGCGTGCCGCGGCCTTGCGGGCCGATGAAGCCGGAGGCGTGGCAATCATCCACCATGACAAGGGCGTCAAATTTGTCGGCGAGTGCACGTATGGATTTGAGATCGGCGAAATAACCATCCATAGAGAAGACGCCATCGGTAACGATGATGATGCGGCGGGCATTGGCTGCCTTGGCCGCCTTCACTTGCGTCTCAAGGTCATTCATGTCGCCATTGGCAAAGCGGAAGCGCTTGGCCTTTGAAAGGCGAATACCATCAATGATCGAGGCGTGGTTGAGACTATCTGAGACAATGGCATCCTGCTCGCCAAAGAGCGGCTCGAAGACGGCGCCATTGGCATCGAAGCAGGCTGCAAAGAGAATGGCATCCTCCATCTGCACATAGTCCGCAATCCGCTGTTCCAGTTCGCGGTGGAGATCGGTCGTGCCGCAGATGAAGCGAACCGAGGCCATGCCGAAGCCGTGGCTGTCCATGGCTTCCTTGGCGGCGGCGATGATCTCCGGGTGGTTGGCAAGGCCAAGATAGTTGTTGGCGCAGAAGTTCAGGACCTCGCGCCCGCCCGCGACCTTGATGTGGGAGGATTGGGAAGACAGAATTTCGCGCTCGGTCTTCCACAGAGATTGCGCCTTGATGGCGCCCAGTTCGGCGGCGATTGAAGAGGCGAAATTTGTCCCAGATGCAGTCATGGCTTGTTCCTTGGCGCGCCTTATAGCCTAGCCCGTTTGTGGCGGCGTTGAGAATTTTGTGCCACGCTCATGCATTTCAGTGGAGGTTCCATGATCATAAGATTGAGTCCGGAAGGCGCTCCCAAGCCCGCCTCCAACTATGCCCAGGCGGTGCTCCATGGGGCAAGCGCGCAGCGGTTGGTGATCTCGGGCCAGGTGGGCATCACCGCGGACGGCAAGTTGTTGGAAGGGATGGAGGCTCAATTGCGGCAATGCTGGGCAAACCTTTTCGCCGTGATGATGGCCGCAGGCTTCGAGAAGAAGCACTTGGTCAAGACGGTGATCTATGTCACCCAGCCGGGGCAGGTGGCGCTGTCCCGCCGCATCCGCGACGAGGCCCTGGAGGGGCTGCTGACGGCATCAACTTATATCCAATGTGCCGGCCTTGCGTCACCAGACCTCTTGTGCGAGATCGAGGGCGAGGCGGTGATGGATTAGCGCGCTTTCCGACCGCGTGGAATCACGCGGTCGAAAAGAATTCGCGCCAAATTGATATGTTGGAGCAAATTCTTATCGGCCAAGTCTGCAACTTGGCCGGAATTTGCTCTATCACGTAGTGCCGGGCGACCAGAAGGCCTTGGGCGTGGCGCGGTTCCAGGCGGCAAGGATGGCGGCAGGGGCGTTGTTTGCCAGCAATCCTCCCGGCTCCATGATGGGGTACTGGTCTGCAAGTGTGAATATCCGGCCATCGCCAACCCGCCGCAGGATGTGCTGGGGCTTCAGATGGTAGGGTGAGGTCATTCCGGCGGCAGCCAGCATTTCGGCCAGCGATTTCACTGTTTCGCGGTGGAAATTGGCGACCCGCTCAGCCTTGTCGGTGACCACAATGGCGCGCTGGCGGAAGGGGTCCTGGGTAGTGACGCCGGTAGGGCATTTGCCCGTGTGGCAGGTCTGGGCCTGGATGCAGCCCACGGCAAACATGAAGCCTCTCGCCGCATTGCACCAATCGGCGCCGAGCGCATGGGCCCGTGCCATATCAAAGCCGGTGATGATTTTTCCGGCGCAGCCCAGCTTGATCTTGTCGCGTAGTCCCGTGCCCACAAGCGAGGCATGAACAAATGAGAGGCCATCGCGCAGCGGCATGCCGAGATTGTCGATGAATTCGGCGGGGGCGGCACCGGTGCCACCCTCCTTGCCATCGACGACGATGAAGTCCGGAGTGATCCCCGTCTCCAGCATGGCCTTTACTGTGCCGAGGAATTCCGACCTGTGGCCGATGCAGAGCTTGAAGCCCACGGGCTTGCCGCCCGAAAGTTTCTGCAGCTTGCCGATGAACTGCATCATTTCCAATGGTGAGGAGAAAGCCGAATGGCGGGCGGGTGAGATGCATTCCTTGCCCATCTCCACGCCGCGGATTTTCGAGATCTCCTCCGTCACCTTGGCTGCGGGAAGTACGCCGCCATGGCCCGGCTTTGCGCCCTGGCTCAGCTTGACTTCAATCATCTTGACCTGGGGATCAGATGCACTCCCGACAAATTTTTCGTCGGAAAATGTGCCGTCGAGATTGCGGCAGCCGAAATAGCCGGAACCGATTTCCCAGATGAGATCGCCGCCGCCCTCCTTGTGATAGGGGCTGACCGATCCTTCACCCGTGTCATGGGCGAAATTGCCAAGCTTTGCTCCCCGGTTCAGGGAGCGGATGGCATTGGCGGAGAGCGCGCCATAGCTCATGGCGGAGATATTGAAGACTGATGCCGAGTAGGGCTGCTTGCAGGCGGGACCACCGATGGTGGTGCGGAACAGCTCGTTCGGCACGTCGACGGGCGACATGGAATGCAGCATCCATTCATGGCCCTCGGTATAGACATCGCCTTGCGTGCCGAAGGGCTTCTTGTCGAGTTGGCGCTTGGCGCGCTGATAGACGATGGCCCGCCGCTCGCGGGGGAATGGGCGGCCATCGGTGTCGGCCTCGAAGAAATACTGGCGGATTTCGGGCCGCACTTTCTCCAGCATGAAACGGATATGACCGAGGATCGGATAGTTGCGGAGGATGGCATGGCGGGTCTGGATCAGGTCGTGGATGCCCCAGACCGAGAGCGCCGCAGCGATCAGGAAGGGTTCCCAGAGAAAGTTGAACCAGCGCGGCAACAAGACCATCGCCACCCCGAATAGCAAGGTGGCTGCAACCGCAAGTGTGAGCGGCAGAATGCGGGCTTCAAATATGCGTCCCATCGCGGCTCCCTCCGGAGCTGGCCTACTCAATAAACCTTGCGCCAAAACGGAATGATGACAAGGGGGCTTAGATCAGCCGCCGGGAACGCGGGGCAGGAGGTAGATTTCGGCGTCTTTTGGCAAGGGCGTATCCCACTGGTCCCGGTAGATCTTTCCGTCAATGGAAACTGCAACGCCGCGCTTGATGTGCAATTCCATACCGGGATAGCGCTCGCTCAGCACCCGGAACAGTTCGCGGATGGTCGAAGCGCTGACGTTCACGGTTTCACTGCCACCGACTAGCGGACGAAGTGCTCCCCAGAGGTGTATGGTGTGTGTGTCGGGCAAATTCGGATGATCCTGTTTTCCACACTAGAGCAGCGCCCAGCGACCGGGAAGACTGTTTTGCGAATGGACAGTCCGGAACGCCCCGGAAACATATGTCACTGTAAACCTGCATCGCGATTGGCGATGCCGACCTGCGAAACGGCAGCAAATCCCGCTTTCCGGAGTGCCTCTGGATTGTAGATATTCCGCAAGTCGGCAATGCGGGGCTCGTTCATTGACTGGGCGAGAGCGGGCAGATCGAGTGTCCGAAACAGAGTCCATTCGGTGAGTACTATGATGAGGTCTGTGCCGGCCGCCGCCGCGTAGGGATCATCAAACCAAAGGGCATTCGGGAAATGGGCTTTGCCCTTCTTTTGTCCTTGTGGATCAACAATCCTCAAGATCGCACCGTTTTCAAGCAAGCGCGACAATATCGGAATGGAAGGCGCGTCCCGCATGTCATCGGTATCTGGCTTGAAGGTAACGCCAAATACGGCGATCCTCATCCCGCCGAGACTGCCGCCTGCCACCAACTCAATCTTCTGGACCATGCGCAGTTTGGTGCGTTCGTTGCTTTCAACGACAGCTTCCGCCAATCTCATCGGAACCTTGTTTTCCTTTCCAAGGGCAACAAGTGCTTTTGTGTCTTTTGGGAAACATGATCCACCAAACCCTGGTCCGGCGTTGAGAAACCTTGGCCCAATGCGCTCATCCAGTCCCATGCTGCGGGCGACATCCTGGATGTTGGCTCCTACGGTTTCACAAAGCTCGGCAAGTTCGTTGATAAAGGCGATTCTTGCTGCCAACATACCATTGGAGGCCAGCTTTGCGAGCTCTGCGCTCTCAAGCCCCGTGCGTACGAATGCGCAATTCCGCTCTGAGAAATAGTGGTACAGCTCGTCCAGGGCGGCATGAGCGCGGGGCGTTTCCGTTCCAATTACAATCCGGTCCGGATTCATGAAGTCAAATATCGCCGATCCCTCCCGTAGAAATTCGGGATTTGAAGCGATCTCGAAATCTGCCGCGGGCTCCAAGCGCCGCACGGAGGCGGCCAACCTGCGGGTTGTGCCTGCCGGAACCGTGGATTTGACGACGATGACCTTGAAGCTGTTGATGCCCGGGGCGATGTCCTCAACAGCCATGTCAATAAATGACAAGTTGTGAGATGCGTCCTCGCCATTTGAAGGCGTGCCCACGGCGATTATGACCACATTGCTGGCTCTCGTCGCTTCCGTTGTATCCGTATCGAAGGCGAGCCTCTTGGCTTTCACTTCATCTTGCAGAAGGTTTTCAAGTTGTGGTTCGAAGAAGGGCACTGTTCCGTTCCGCAGGGTGGAAACTTTTGAAGAATCGCGATCCACGCAAAGCACGTCGTGGCCGATTTTCGCCAGGCACACGGCACTGACGAGCCCAACATATCCAGCACCGACAACCGCGACCTTCATCGGGTGTCCAATCCTGTTTTCGGGAGTGTGATCATGGTTCGCCCTGGCTCAACACTTGCCGGAAGTACCGAATTGTTTTCGCTATGCCGTCCTCGATGGTTGTTTGGGGTGTCCATCCCAAAACCTGCTTTGCCTTTGCAATGTCCGGCCTTCTCTGGCGCGGGTCATCCTGGGGAAGAGCCTCGAATACAGCTTCTGAGCTCGAACCAGTCAATCGCCTGACGACCTCGACAAGCTCCAAGATATTGAACTCATTTGGATTGCCAAGATTGATTGGCCCACCTTCCGAGAGAGGAGTTTGGGCAAGCAGCACCAGGCCCTCGATAAGATCATCGACATAGCAAAACGACCTTGTTTGTTTCCCGTCGCCATAGACCGTCAAGGGCGCATTCTGCAGACACTGAACGATGAAGTTCGAAACGACACGGCCATCCTTCGCGTCCATGCGTGGGCCATAGGTATTGAAGATGCGTGCGACCTTCACATCGGTTTGCCCCATACGCCTGAAATCCGAACAGAGCGTTTCTGCCGCTCTCTTGCCTTCGTCATAGCAGGCTCGTGGGCCGAGCGGATTGACGTTTCCCCAATAGTCTTCCTTTTGCGGGTGCTGCAGAGGATCGCCGTAGATTTCGCTCGTGGATGCATGCACCATTGTTGCGTGGTTCCTCTTAGCGAGTTCGAGCAAATTCAAAGTGCCGATGACGGAGGTTTTCATCGTCCTTATTGGATCTGACTGGTAGTGCGGGGGAGAAGCGGGGCAAGCAAGGTTGAATATAAGGTCAAACTGCGAGTCAAATGGTTCTATGATGTCGTGGGTGCTGAAGATAAAATTTGGATGGCTGTTGAGGTGCGACAAGTTTGAAAGCGATCCTGTTTGCAGATTATCAAGTGCTGTAACTTGACAGTCGGCTTGCAGCAGCTTGTCGACAAGATGGGAACCCAGGAAGCCTGCGCCACCGGCGACCATGACCTTCTGCCCCGCAATGAAGCTAAAATTCCCAGGCACGTTTTCACTCTCCAGCCAGGCTCAGGACCACGTTGACAAACCTGAATAGTTTACTGGTTGCGAGCATACTATTTGCGTGCAACACGTTTCGGTACCAGCCGTTTTCTCTTTTTGCTGTTGCGCTTGAGCAGGCGCAGCAGTGCAGGTTGTTTGGCCAGCAGTTGCTTCAATTCTCCCAGAGCAAAGTTTTTCGAAAGCGTGGCAACAAGCATTTCCTCGCGGAGTTGGAAGAAAGAACCATTGTCAATCATGGTTTGAGCGACAAAACGCCTGATTTTTTTCGAGTCATCAATAAATTCGGCCCGGTGCCGTTGTTGTTCCCTTGATACCAACCACGGAACTTCGACCGCGTTGCGTGCGTGTATGCCGCGCCAAGATAGCACTTCATCAATAAATAGCGTGCCACCAAGCATGTGAGCCCCAATAACACAGTACGTGTCAGCACATATCTTCAGTTCCGGGATGAATGTCTTGCGTTGCAGCGGCAACAATGCGTCCCGGCGGAACATCAAGGAAGAGGTTGTGCACCAAAGCCATCCCGTCGTATCGGGAGGGTGATAGGCGCTGAAACCGAAATCGGCCAGTGAGGCTTCAGCGCGAGCCAAAGTGCCAGATTTGATGCAGTCCGATTTGAATCCCAAGTATGTCTGAGTCAACCTGGGACCGTTCACACGGAACAAACCCATTTCGCATGCGGCCACTGCAGCATAAGTGATGGGATTCAAATGGCACTTCAGCATCTTTTCCAAGAACTCCGGCGCATAGAGATCATCTGGATCCAGGAGTGACACGAATTCACCTGAGGTCTGCTCCAGACCTCTGAAGACTGCGTTCGTCTGCCCTCTGTTCTCGGGTAGTTCGAGAATCCGGATGCGCGGGTCCGCCAATGCAGAAACCTCGGCCCTAAGCCGTTTTCGATGATCCGGTTCAGAATGATCATCGACCACCAGGCACTCAAAATTCCGGTGAGTTTGATTTACGACGCTGCGCAGCGCCTTGCCGATGACGTCAGAGTAGTTGAAGTGAGTGACGATGATTGTGAGGTGAGTGTCGTCAATCTTGGGTGGAAGCTGATTTTCGGCTGCCGCAGGTGAGTTCGACATGGCAAGTGGGGGTTCTGAGTGGACTGCACTGGATGAACCCTCGCAACTTTTTATGGGGAAATCCAGCCAGAATTGCCTTGATTGTCTTGGGTTGCGGAGACTATTGTTTGACAGAGGGGCAGGAGTCTAAAATGAGCAGAACATCAATCTTGGCAATTCTCGCTGGCGCAGGCGTGGTGTTTACCGGTTTGGTAACACCAGATGCTGTGGCTTTTGCGAAGGCAGTGCAAACTGCGGATGAATTTGTCCTGGAGCGCTTTGCCAAGCAATTTCCCGACAGCCCGTACAAAGACGATGCCATTCGGTTGGCTCAGGAATGTACTGTTAACTGGGTGAATGGCGCTTGTAGTGGGAAGCCCACGGGCACGTCGACTGGTGGAGGACCGAACCCAGGAAAACCGCCCAAGATTGTGCCGAAGAGCAGCAGCTACGCTTCGCCATCCTGATTTTGGATCTAAGGTTGCAAGCTAAACTCCTGTAGTTCGGCAGGGT
>JAIBJH010000337.1 GCA_020029455.1 Hyphomicrobiales bacterium | reverse complement strand
GTCATCACGCGCTTGGGCAGTGCCGCGCCCACGCCTGCAATCAAACTTTTGGTCATACAGTGGACTCACTCACTTCCGGCGTGGGTGGCGGCTGCAGCAGGGCATGAACCTTGCTCACGTCTTCGGCAATTTTCTGCACAAGGCCATTGTTGGCCATTTCGATGGCCATGTCGATGGCCGTGGCAAAGCCCAGCGCATCGGTACCGCCATGACTTTTAACCACAATGCCATTGAGACCCAGGAAGACGCCGCCATTGTGCTTCCTCGGGTCGAGCCGGTTCTTCAAGGCCGTGAAAGCGCCTTGAGCCAAGAAAGCACCAATCATCGAAAGTACCGTGCTCTTCAATGCTGAACGGAGGAATATGGTGACCTGGTTTGCCGTTCCTTCCGCCGCCTTGAGTGCCACATTGCCGGTGAAGCCTTCGGTCACCACCACGTCTACCGTGCCCTTGCCAATGTCATCGCCTTCCACAAAACCGTGATAGTGAAGCGGCAAGTCAAGCTCGCGCAGCAAGCGGCCCGCTTCCTTCACATGTTCATTGCCTTTCAGTTCCTCGACGCCGATGTTGAGCAGCCCCACTGTCGGTTTTGCCAGACCTGTCAGGCTGCGCGCCATGGCCTCGCCCATCACTGCAAATTCCAATAGCTGCCGTGCATCAGCGCCAACCGTTGCACCCACATCCAGCACCACGCTTTCACCGCGCAAGGTGGGCCACATGGCGGCAATGGCGGGCCGCTCAATGCCCGGCACCATTTTTAGCACGAAGCGCGCCATGGCCATCAGCGCGCCGGTGTTGCCAGCGGAAACGGCGGCATGGGCCTGTCCTGTTTTCACTGCGTCAATGGCGAGCCACATGCTGCTCTTGCCGCGGCCGCGACGCAGCGCCTGGCTTGGCTTGTCATCCATACCGATAGCGATGTCGGTGTGCCTGACACTGGCGACGGCTTTCAGTTTCGGATGGCGCGTCAGCAGTGCATTGATGCGCGCCTCATCGCCAAAGAACAGGAACTTGAAACCGGGATGGCGCTCAGCAGCCAATGCAGCGCCCGGAATCACGATCTCCGGGCCCCTGTCTCCGCCCATGGCATCGAGGGATATGATCAGTTTTTCTGCCAAAGGCCTTGCGCCGAATCGCTACTGGAAATGAAGCCGCTCACTGCGACGGTGCAAAATAGTGGCTTGGCCCGCGGATACAACAGCTATTTTCTCTTGTTGTTCTGCGGGTTTAACGCTGCCAGCCCAGAGAACGCCCGGCTTTGCGTCTCCTCTTCGGCATCATCGGTTGAGGGAAAAGTCTCGCCCGGCTTGCGCGGGTAAGGGTCAAGTTCGAGCGCCAGTGTTTCAGCCACCACCTCGCCGAGGTCGATGTGGCCCCCAACAATTGCATCAATATCGTTCGCTTCGCTGTCATCCTCAGCGGGTGGCCTGGGCAAGAAATAGCGTTCGACAGGCAGGCGCGCGTCATGGCGAAAAGCTTCGAGACTGATCACTGAAACCTGTTCCAGATCGGCAATGATTTCTCCCGTCACCTTCAGGCCGCCGCCGCGCCATGGCTTGGCGAAGAGCTCTGCCTTCAGTTCGTGAATCGCCGGCAGATCCAGACGTTTTGCCAGACGCGCGCACTCTTCGGTTGTTGCAACAATCTTTTCAGTCGAGCCGCCAGCAGGGATGCGAGCCACTTCCAAGGGCCGGGAGAATTCAGGTTCCGGCTTCTGCTCCAGTTTCTTCAGGGCCATTGGATCACTCCAGCGGCGATGCGCGCGGCTGATTGCTCACGCAACATGGCGTGGGCCTTTCTCGCCCATGCGGTCAGTTTCGCAGCGCCCTCACCGTTCACGCTGCCCGCGTAGATATTGCGGGCCACAGCCAGTTCCAGTTCTGCTCCATTCTGTTCGATGGCTTTGCCATAGGCCATCAGCCGCCCATAGCAAGCCTCGGCCATCTTGCGCACTTTCTTGCCGACGGAAAGATCGCCCACGCCCATCTCGCGTAAGGAGCGGTCCATGTCCTGGTAAAAGGTGTCGGTCAGGTCCTGTGACACCTCCTCATAAGCCTTCTCAGTGCGCAACCGGTCCAGCACCAGGAACAGGTGCAGCACGATCATGTCAAAACGGCCGTCAACTGTGTCCGGCACGCCCCATTCAGCATAAAAATGGGGTTGCCGTGCCGCGGTCACAATTGCGCTATAAATGGGCTCGACGTCGCGGGTTTTCCGGCCCAGCAAGCGCTTGAGGATCATGCACTTGCTCCACGCAACCGAATTGGGCAAAAGGCAGCCATGAGAGATTTTCCGACCATATCCAGGCGTTCACTCCTTGCCGCTGGCACACTTTTGTTTGCCGGCGCGGGCCTTGTGGCAGGCTGCACGCCCGAGATCAACCACCGGGGCTATTACCCCAAGGCGGGCGCGCTTTCGCAGGTGGGCGAAGGCATGCCGAAGAGTGAAGTCGAAGCCGTCATGGGCTCACCTTCCACAACCGCCAGCATCAATTTCCAGGGCGACAGCTATTATTACATCACCAGCGTTACCCAGGGCCGCGCCTTCCTCGATCCTGTTGAAGTGAAGCGCGAGGTGATCGCCATCCGCTTCGATCGCAACGACCAGGTGCAGAGCGTGGCGCAATATGGGCTGGAGGATG
>JAIBJH010000108.1 GCA_020029455.1 Hyphomicrobiales bacterium | reverse complement strand
GGCTGGCCCGCCGTCATGATGTAGAACTGGTCAAAGGCCAGGAGCGATCCGATGATGCTCACAAGGGTCACAAGCAGAACCGTCCGGTAGGTCAGAGGCAGAATGATGCGCCGCACCGCCTGCCATTGACTGGCGCCATCAATGCGACCCGCTTCCCGAACCTCATGGGGGATCGCCTGGATTGCGGCGATGAAGAGAATCATGCCGAAGCCCATCACTTTCCAGACAATGGAAGAGATGACTGCCCAAGTCCCGAGAGTGGCGTCGGCTCCGAACCAGACCACTGGCTTTGATATGATGCCGAGGTCCAGGAGGCTGCGGTTGATCAAGCCGTAATCGTAGCTGAAAAGCCAGTACCAGAGCAGGCTCGAAGCTCCGAGGCCGATCACGACGGGCACAAAGACGACGGCGCGCGCAATGGCCCTGAGCCTGCCTTTCTCCGCCACCAACAGTGCTATCAAATAGCCGCCGATCATGAGGACCGGCGTGATCCACAAAGTGTATTTGAGGGTGAAGAGCAGGGACACCCAGAATTGCGTGTCATTGTAGGCCTTGATGAAATTGTTGAAGCCGATGAATTTCTGCCCGGTGAGAAGCGACCAGTTATGCAGGCTCATCCATAGCATTTGCACGAAGGGCGCCACGGTAAAACAGATGACAAAGGCGAGTGCTGGGGCGACATAAAGCAGTCCCACCAGCTTTCTCTGTTTCATTCTCCGGCTCAAGGCAATCTTCCGTCTGGGCAAAGTTGGGCCGCAGCCACTTGTGGCTGCGGCCCAAGTCTTAGGAGGAAATCATTCTGCTGCAATGGCCTTCATCTGGGCCTTTCCATCGGCGATGATCTTGTCGAGATCCTCATCCGAATAGTAGGCGCGCTGGAGCATCTGCAGCCATGGGCCTTGCGGAGAATTGATGAGTTCGAAGAACTTCAAAGTGTAGGGCGTCTGGGCCACAGCAATAGCCTTGGCCACGTCCTGCACCTTCGGATTCTCCTTGAAGTACTTGTTGTCTGACATATCTCCGCGGGTCGTCATGTTGAGGAGCTTGGCATAGCCTTCAACCTGCACTTCATCCGACAAGATGAAACGCATGAAGTCCACTGCATCATTCACCCGCTTGCTGCCCTTCGGAATAGTCACGATGTCGCCGCCTGCAAAGGAAGCCACCTCGCCACTCTTCACACCGGGCAGGAGAGCAATGCCGAAGTCCATATTCGGGTTCTGCTCCTTGACCAGCGTGATGTTGAAGTTCCCTGTGCCCATCATGCCAAGCTTGCCGGAGCCAAAGCGCAGGTGGAAAGTCTCACCCGTCTCGGCGCGCGCATCTTCATGCACGTTTCCAGCCTTGATCATGTCGCGGGCCCATTGCAGAACCTCTTTCACGCCGTCGCCCTTTAACGGCTCGTCATTGGCATCCTTCGGCTCAATGGTGGCGCCCGATGCCCACATCAGTGGGCCAACAGTGAAGATGTTGCAGCCGGCACAGGCGCCGGGGAGGAAATAGCCTTTTACATCGCCGCCAAGTGCGGTGATCTTGTCGGAATATTCGCGGATTTCAGCAAGGCTTGTCGGCGGCTTTTCCGGATCAAGGCCAGCCTTCTTGAAGAGATCCTTGTTCCAGAACAGCGCGGAGACGTCGGCATAAAGCGGCACGCCATAGAGACGGCCATCATATGTGGAGACCGCCATGTGGCCAGGGCTCGCCGTCTTGAGCGTAGGGTCGCTGCCAATCAAGTCGGTAATGTCCGTGAGCTGCCCTGCGGCCTCGAATTGCGGCCCGTAGATCAAGTCAAGCCCCATGAGGTCAGGCACATCACCGCTGGCAATGGCCTGGGCTATCTTCGGCACCATTTCCGTGTGGGGGATGTAGGTCAGTTTGATAGCGCGGTCAGGGTTTTTGGCGTTCCACATTTCGACCAGCTTGTCGACCATGCCGGCGTTGCCGCCGCTGCGCTCCCACATGACCAGTTCTTCGGCGCTGGCGAGCTGAGCCGCCAGCAACATCGAGGCGAGACCCACTGCGCAGGCCTGGCCAAGTTTCTTCATTCCAATCATCGTTCTCTCCCTATCTATTTGCTTTTGCCCGTGGCCGGGTCTTGTCTGAAGAAATGTGAAAAAAGCCCTGAAAAAAGCTTTTCTCATTGTGTCAGCCTCGCATAGCGAGAACCGCTGCGCAAGTGAAAAATACTATTTGTCAGACAAATGTGCGCCAACACACGCGGACATTTTGTGATATTTGGGCGGCTGATTGACAAAACCTCAGTAACGAAGAGGTCTTGCAGGAGAGTTTAAGATGCCTGCTCAGCCCGCCGCCGGAATCTTGAGACCTCGTTCCACGGCAGGGCGTGCCAGAAAAACTTCCAGCGATCGTCTGACATTCGCAAAGGCGTTGATTTCAACCAGATCGCCGGCGCCATAGTAACCGATCAAATTTCGCACCAGGGGGAACACCGACATATCGACGATCGTGTATTCATCACCCATCATCCATTGGCGCCCTTCAAGCCGCCGCTCTAGCACGCCGAGCAGGCGTTTCGACTCAGTTGTATAATGATGAAGCGGGCGCTTGTCTTCGAAGGCGCTTCCGGCAAACTTGTGGAAAAACCCAACCTGGCCGAACATGGGACCGATAAAACTCATCTGGAACATGAGCCACTGGATTGCTTCGTAGCGGGCAGCCTGTTCCTCCGGAATAAACCGGCCACTTTTCTCTCCAAGATAAAGTAAAATCGCACCAGATTCGAACAGGGGCAGAGGCCTGCCTTCCGGGCCATTGGGATCGATGATGGCGGGAATTTTCCTGTTCGGATTTAGAGATTCGAATTCCGGCGTTTTCTGGTCACCAGTATCGAAGCGCACACGATGGGCCTCATAGGCAAGCCCGGTTTCCTCAAGCATGATCGAAACCTTGACGCCATTGGGTGAGGGCAACGAATAGAGCTGAATACGGTCGGGAAATTTCGCAGGCCATTTCCGTGCAATGGGAAAGGCCATAGGATCGATCATGTTGTCTCTTACTTCACAGGCGGTTCTTCCCTGCTGCGTTTCGCCCTATCAATATCGTATTGGGCCTTCGGGCTTGTTTTGCAGGATATCCTCGATGTGGGATTTCAGTTCGCCGGTCAACTTCGATTTTTCATCAAGAGCGGAGATGTTGTCCTTGAGTTGCTCAAGGCGGGATGCGCCAAGAATCACCGTCGACACATGCGGGTTGGAGAGACACCACAACAGCGCCATGTGATGCAAAGGCAATCCGTGTTTCTTGGCAAGTTCGCTGAGCGCGACAACCTTAGCGATCTTGGCCTTGCCTTCCGGGCTCTCCCATTCGCGTTTCAGCCATTCATAACCCGGCAGATTGAAGCGCGAATCCTTCGGGATGCCGGAATTGTATTTTCCGGTCAGGAGGCCCGAAGCGAGCGGCGACCATATTGTCGTGCCAATTCCTGCCAAGTCGTAGACGGGAAGAAAATCGCTTTCCACCTTGTGCCTGACAAAGAAATTATATTCAGGCTGCTCCATGCTGGGCATGGCCAGTTGGTTCTGCCGGGCAGTCGCCACTGCCTCGGTAATCTGCTGGCCCGTCCATTGCGAGGTTCCCCAATAGAGAACCTTTCCTTGCCGGATCAGGTTGTCCATGGCCGAAACCGTTTCCTCAATCGGCGTGTCGAGATCGGGCCGATGACAAAAGAAGAGATCGAGGTAGTCCACCTTGAGCCGTTTTAGCGCGGCGTGGCAGGCGTCGTGGATGTGCTTGCGGCTGAGGCCGCGCTGCGTCGGTTTGCTGCCGCCCCAGAATACCTTGCTGGAGACGATGTACGTGTCGCGGCGCCAACCGAGCGCTTTTAGGGACTCGCCCATCAGCTCTTCTGACAATCCCGCTTCGTAGCCTTCGGCATTGTCGAAGAAGTTGATGCCAGCTTCATAGGCCACCGCCATCAGCCTTTGGGCCGCCTTCATGTCCACCTGCTTGTGGAATGTTACCCAGGAACCGAAAGAAAATTCGCTGAGCTTGAGGCCGGACTTGCCCATCTTCCGATATTCCATGGTTCACACTCCCACGCGCAGCATGGTGTATGAAAGGGGAGCAAGAGAAAGCTTCAGCTTTCCATCCTCGATGACAGCGCCATTGCCTTTCTTGGGAGTTACAGTCTCAGGCTTGGCCAGTGTGTTCCTGGCCTCAAGGTCGTCGTGCTTGATCGTCTGGTGGTCAATCACGGTCGGCTTGCCGAAACCTTGCAGGTCAAAACTGACTTCCAAATTCTCGCTGGCATTCCTGTTCACAAGGAAGAAGGTAATTATTTTCCCGGCATCGTCGAGCACGGCTGCGGCGTCGAGATAGGGCACGTTGTCGGCGAGATCGGCATCGTAACCCGGACAGTTGACGGCGAGATTGAGTGCCGTTCCCCGGCCAAAGCGCGAAGCGAAATAGTAGGGATAATAGGTCGTCTGTTTCCAGGCAGGCCCGCCAGGCTCCGTCATTATGGGGGCAATAACGTTCACCAACTGCGCAATGCAGGCAATTTTTACGACGTCGGAGCGGCGGATGAAGGTGTTGATGATGCAGCCTACCTGCAAAACGTCTTCGAAATTGTAGATATCTTCGAGGAGGCGGGGCGCGTGCGGCCAGCCCTTGTTGCCGCCCAGAATCTCCTTGTCCTGTTCATTGGAGTGATACCACACATTCCATTCATCAAAGGAGATGTGCACCTTGCGTTTGGAGCGCTTGTTGGCGCGCACCATGTTGATGGTGCTCTGCACCGTGGCGATGTAGGTGTCGAGCTTGTGGTTCAGCGCGAGGTAGTTTGTGGTGTTTTTCGCCCGGTTGGCGAAATACATGTGCAGTGAAACGTAGTCGATCGAGTCATAGGTGTGTTCGAGGACGATGCGCTCCCATTCTGGATAGGTTTTCATGTCCGAATGCGAGGAACCGCAGACCACAAGCTCAAGGGACTTGTCGAAGGCGCGCAGGGCCTTGGCTGATTCATAGGCAACGCGCCCATACTCGTCGGCGGTCTTCTGGCCAATCTGCCATGGCCCATCCATTTCATTGCCGAGGCACCAAAGCTTGGCGCCAAAAGGTTCCGCATGGCCGTTCTTCTTGCGGAGGTCGCCCCAGTAGGAGCCAACCGGACCGTTGACATATTCGACAAAATTCCGCGCCTCATCGAGGCCGCGGGAACCGAGGTTGATGGCGAGCATCATCTCGGTGTTTACGGTCTTGCACCAGGCAGCGAATTCGTGGATGCCAACCTTGTTGCTTTCAGAAGTGTGCCAGGCGAGGTCGAGGCGCGTGGGCCTCTGGTCCACTGGACCGATGCCGTCTTCCCAGTTGTAGGCCGAAACGAAGTTCCCACCAGGATAGCGGACGCAAGGAATGTTCAAGTCGCGGACGAGCTGGGCAACATCGTCGCGCATGCCGTTCTTGTCGGCTGTCGGATGGCCCGGCTCGTGGATGCCGGAGTAGACGGCGCGGCCCAAGTGCTCGAGGAAGGCGCCGTAGAGCCGGTCGTCGATCCTGGAAATAGTGTAGTCGCGGTTGGCAATAACCGAGGCTTTCATGCCCACACTCCATACATACTGATTTTATGATCTATATCAGAGTAGAGGATATAATAGGCAAGGAGCCTTTCCGGTCAAGGCCCCGCATCACCTGTTGGTGGCAAGGCGCATCGTAATATCCTGGTCATAATTGCCGAAGCCGCGGCCGAAGATGTTCAAGCCGCCGCGATGCTTGGCGTCATCCTTCACGCCAAGGCGCAAGCGGATGGAGTGGTGCTCTTCAATATCCAGTTCCTTGAGCGTGACGGGGGAGAACTTCACGCCATCCACATAGGAGCCGTCGTGGGTGACGCGGAAACTCTTGAGCATGCCATACTGGCTTCCCTTCAGTTTCCACCAGCTTGGCGTATAGGCGCCGCGCTTGTCGCCGAAATCGCCAGGCGATGTCCAGGTGCCGATGTCGATGTTGTTAACAGTTACGGTAATGTCCGATGGCCAATCGGATGCGGTGCCTGGAACTTCGGAAGAGAGTTCCATGGAAAACTCCATAGACTCGAGTTTCCGGTTGGCGAGCTTGGCGTTGTTGGGGAACTGATATTCAAGAAAACCCCTTGTAAACCAGATCAAACCGGCATGCATGCGATTGGGATCGAGGAAGGCGTTGGGCACATCGAGAAGCCCGATGATGCCTTCGGGAGAGCACAGGCCGCAGGGCGCCGAGACCTCGCAACTAGTGAAGAGACCGATGGGCATGTTGACGGCGATTGTGTTAGCGTTGATGGCGTCGGTGTCTTCTTTGAAGGCAACAAGCACCTGATCGAAACTGGAATGGCAGATTTTCTGATTGCCCTTGCGCGCACGCTGAGTCTCCGTCCTGATCAGGCCGGCCTGCTCAAGAATCTGCACGTTGGATGACACTGTCGATTGCGGCAGTTCAAGTGCCTCGGCGATGTCATTGACATTCATGGGACCGCGCACATGCAGGAGTTTCAAAACCTTGACGCGCGCTGGCGAAGCAAAAGCACGCAGCACGTCTTCACCCTCAGACGGGTCCACAACGAGAAAGTTCTTGCTCATCTCGGCTTGCCTTTCGGCACCATTGGTTCAAACCAGCTTCGGTATCACAAAAGCAGATATAATGGTCTTTGTCCAAGGCAATGATCGGAATATGAAATACAGACAAAATGCGCGCACGGGCCCAGAAATGCCGCAAGATCATGCTCAGTTAGGCAAAGCATGGCCTGCTGAAGTCGAGTTTAATATCGTATTATACGATATATATCACGAATGAGATTGACAGTTCCGGCGTCTTTGATAGGTTTTTGTTGCCGCGTCGCGATGCGCCCCTGACCGGCCAGAGAGAAATCAGGCGCAGAGGGGCCAGTTCCCCAAGGGAGTGAGGACATGTTCAAGAGGTTTATCGGTGCTGCCGTGCTCTCAACGGCCTTGTTCACGGCAAACGCAATGGCCAAGGAAACCGTGGTCTGGTGGGATTTTCTCGGTGGAGGTGATGGCGTGCGCATGAAGCAGATGATCTCCGACTTCAACAAGGAAATGGATGGAAAGGTCGAGATTCAGGCCTCCACCCTCGACTGGGGTGTGCCTTTCTACACCAAGGTGCAGACTTCTTCCGCAGTTGGCGAAGCGCCTGACGTGATGACCTATCACGCCAGCCGCATTCCGCTGGCGGTTAAGCAGGGCATTCTGCAGGAAATCACGGCTGACGATTTCACGGCCATGGGTTTGGGAGAGGCAGACTTCGCCAAGGCGACATGGGATGCCGTCACAAGCGACAGCAAGCAATATGCGGTACCGCTCGATACCCATCCGATCGTGCTCTACTACAACAAGGATATTCTGGCGAAAGCAGGACTTCTTGATGCCAATGGCAAGCCGGCCGGCCTCAATGGGGCGGATAATTTCAAGGCAGCTCTTGCCAAAGCCAAGGACGCAGGTGCCAAATGGGGCATCGCCGGTGTCACGGCTGACGGCAACTTCATGTTCCGTACGATCTATTCAATGATGTGCCAGCAGGGCGGGGAGCTGATGACCGATGGCGAGTTCCTTGCGGGCGACAACCCCGCAAAGATGCAGAACGCGCTCGCCATGATCGCCGACTGGACAAAGAGCGGATTGCAATCTCCGTATACGGATTATCCGGCGACCGTGGCCCTCTTCACATCCGGTTCTGCAGCCTTCATGATCAATGGCGTGTGGGAAGTGCCGACCATGACCGACATGCACAAGGGCGGAAAGCTGTTCGAGTGGGGCGCAATGGAACTGCCCGTGTTCTTCGAGAAGCCTTGCACTTACGCCGACAGCCATAGCTTCGCCATTCCGGTGAACCAGGGCAAAGAAATGTCAGCCGAAAAGCGCGCTGCGGTGCTTTCAGTGATCAGTTGGATCGACAAGCATTCGCTGTTCTGGGCAACGGCGGGACACATTCCTGCCTATGCACCAGTAACGCAGTCGGATGAATACAAGAAGATGGAGCCCAATGCGACCTATTCACCGCTCACGGCGAACATGATTTTCGATCCGAAATCGCCGCTGGCGGGCATTGCCGGGCCGATCTTCGACGTGATGTCGACCTATTTTGTGCCGACGCAGAACGGCGAAATGGATCCGGGGGAAGCTGTCACCAAGATCAAAGATGAACTGAACAATCTTTGATGCCATAGTAGATGGGCCGCCCCGCCTCCCTGGGTGGCCCATCAACTGTTGGCTGTTCTCATGTCGAAGGACACGCGCAAAGAATTGTGGTTGGCGCTCCTGCTTGTGGCGCCTTTTGCCGCGATCTATGGGCTGATTTTCATCTATCCAACTATCAACATGTTTCTGCTGTCGTTTACGGATGCGCCGCTGATCGG